>RFQF01000164.1 GCA_009925805.1 Flavobacteriia bacterium
TTTGCCGAGGTTTTGCCATCCCCTTTCTTTTGCGCACACACAACGAAAGGCATATACAAAAATGCCCAATAAATATATTTCATAAATCGTAAAGGAGTTAATGCCTGTCGGCTTACGGTTTTCAATGTTTTGCGGCTATACCTTCATACCGCGCACAAAACGATCTTTGCGTTTTACTTTCTCTAATTTTCTTCGAGCGACGCGTAGGTAGGCAGAACGCGGACTCCCACGAAGCACGTCTATTTTGTAAGTGGCATTACCGTATTTAATTTTGGGTCCTCCTGCTTGGTTCCAATCTACATTAAAATAATAGCGTCTTGCTGCGTCATTTTTTGCGTAAAAACTCAATTTTCTGCCTTCCCCTGTTTCAAAGCGCACAAACATTTCTCCTTTTGTTCCATAGGAATCAAAAACACAAGGGGTACCGGCTTGAATAATGATGGATTCTTTCTTGGTATTCGAACTGTTAATTAACGTTCCGTTGCTGGTAGTGGCGGAATTCTCGTTTTTTACTTCTTCGTCCATGACGATCGTATGGGAAATAAAAAATTGAACCTTACTTAATTTTTCTTCGGTATCTAAATTAAATTCATCGCGAATTTGGTTGGTGTAAGGAACTTGGGTAGCACAAGCGGTTACTAAAACGTAAAGGGGTAAAAACAGATAAACGTATTTCATGATATGAACATTATTAATTCAAATGTAGCAATTATCCCTTAAATTTCTCCAAGTTCAAGAAAAGAAACACCTTTGCACTATGATTCGGATCACTTTTTTTTCGTTGATGCTCGGTTTAATGAGTTGTCAGGCCAACCAAAAACCAAAGGTGGTGAATTACGAAACAATAAAACCCAAAATGCATAAGCACGAAACGTCTATCGACTCTACCACCGCGAGTTCTCAACTAAATCTCGACCCTTTTAACCGCGACAGCGTAGGTTTGGAAGTTACCGAGGGAACGCGCTATGATACCCTGCATTTTCTTGACCGCTTCGCCGAACATGCAAAGCACACCCATCTTCAACTTTCGAGTCTTCAAGGAAGCTTTAGGATGAGTCGATGGCAATTTAGCGACAGCATCCAACGAAAAAACGCCTTATTCAACTGGCTTGATCATTTTGGTAAAAACAATCGGACCATAACATGGCTTAAACCGACCATTCTAAGCAGCGAATTTCAATTAATCCTGATCAATACGCGTTCGATCATTGAGGTAACCAGTAGCAACAATGTTTCGGTGCGTTCTTGGTTAAATTATCAACGGTTCAATTATCCAAAAGATAGCACACGCTATATAGTCCAACAAAAATCGAATCATGTTTGTCGCTGGTTTAAGGTCCTTAATTTCAAAATACTTCAAGAATGTCCACACTAAAAATGGTCAACCGTTCCTATGTTCGTGTAGTTCCAAAACCGGCTTTTTGGGAAGCGTTAAAACCCCTAATCGAGGACGAAGCATTCGTTTCTTTTCATGAACCAACTATCTACTTAATGGAGGAGGAATGCTGGGATGAACAAGCTTTTTTGGAAAAGTACTTTGCGAAAATTGCTCAATTTGAATACGAGCAACACCTATCCACAGAAGACGCGGTCGGTATGGTACCCACGACGCAAGCAGCATTCATGAATTACTTTCATGTGGAATTCGGCAGCACCTTGGTGGACTTAATCCGTAAACCCGATTTGGCTGCTTTATAGTCGTTTAATAAGGTTTACGTTGAGGAATTGGGGGTCGTGCGTAACCTCTTCACCTACCCAGGGAGGCAATTCAACCGATTGGTCAGGTGTCTCCAGTTCGACTTCTGCCACCACAATACCTTCTAATCCGTCCTTGAAAATGTCCACCTCCCAAATATGCCCTTTATGAGGCACGGCGAATCGGATTTTTCGAAGAACCTTTGGACAGAATTTCAACAAGTCTTTTCCTTCTTCCCAGGGAATCTCATACTCGAATTCGGAGCGAATCAGGGCATCCTTGCCGATTTTTAAGGTTAAGAGAGCCTGGCTGTTTTTAATGCGGATGCGCAACGATCGATCCGGCAACTCCATCAGATAGCCTTGGTGAATTTCGAAGGATCGATAGGTGTTTTTTGCTAAAAAATCGAGGTTCGGCACCAAAAATTTTCGCTCAATTTCTTTCATCTTTCCGTATGTTAAAAATATTAAATAACTTTATGCGTTGTAAGCAACAAAAGATGTACTTGTGACGTCTAAGGCCACGTAAACTTAAACCAAAAATATGAAAGCGTTCATTTCTGTTTCTTTGTTCATGTTCTTAACTCTTAGTGCTTTTGCCCAAAACATGATTGCTACTCCGGTAGGTTCTCCTGAAGTTCTTTATAACGAAAACGGTGTATCACTAACCTCTCAAATGACAACCTGCAACAACACGGATCGTGGCGAAACTACTACCTACAAATTGTTAACCCTAACCAACAACACCGCGGCTCCTGCCACCTTAAAAGTGCGCATGGATTCGTATTACGATGGCAAATGTTACACCTGCGAGAACGATGAATATACTTTCACGTTCAAACTTGAAGCGAATGAGACAAAAACAGGGAGCTGTATTACTACGTTAAACCCGGCGCTTTGCGTTTTTCATTCGATGAAAGATGGATATATCAAAGAAGTATTGAGCGATTTGAAATTGAATATCGTTCGGTTGAATTAATTGTTGGAATAAAAAATCATAGAACGCTGTCCTGAAGGATGGCGTTTTTTTTTGACCCTTTACGAAAAAGGTTCTTTACAGCGTAACAATTTCCTTAATTTTGGTCATGTTAAAGCTCAAATCGGCCACGCCGCGTTGGATTATTGCATCCCTCGATTTGCTCATGAGCATCACAGCCTTGGGATTGGCCTACTTTATTCGGTTCGATATGAACACCAACATGGTGGCGATGCGGAATGAATGGCTCTACAATTGGAGAGAATTCGCCGCGTATGTAATCATTAAGTTGAGCATCTTTTATGCGTTCAAAATTCACCGCGGTTTAGTTCGATTTACCTCGATGGAGGATTCAAAACGGTTGTTATTCGCCTCCTTAACCTGCACCGGCATGTTTATTATTATCAGTATCCTTCGATCTACGGTCTTTCATACTACCTACCTTTTTCCTAGTTCGATTTTGGTTATGGAGTTCATTTTTAGCCTACTGTTCCTTACAGGAAGTCGATTTACGTTGAAATTATGGTATCTGGAATCGATTAAAAATCCTGAACCAGCCCAACAGATTCTCATTTTTGGCGCGGGATCCATGGGGCTAATTGCCAAGCGAACCATTGAAAATGATCAACGAAATCCACAAAAAGTGCTCGGTTTTTTGGACGATAACCCAAAATTATGGGGCAACAGAATTGATGGAGTGATGGTTTATGCTACGGACCAAATGGAACGGCTATCCCAACAATACGCCCTTGAAGTGGTAATTGTAGCCATACGGAACCCTTCGGTTGACGCGTTAAATAAACTGGTGGATATTTGTCTGTCCAAGGAAATCAAAATTCAGCGGGTTTTTTGTTGGATCAAGCGGAATCGCCCCTATATGACCTACAACAACACTTAAATTCCCTTGGGAAAGGCGATCAAATTCATTGTATTATTGGAGATGTTCGAGACTTCGGGTTTTTAAACAATCTGTTTATTGAACATCAACCGCAGGTAATATTTCATGCGGCGGCCTATAAGCATGTACCCTTAATGGAGGAAAATCCGCAACAAGCAATTACGACGAATATTCAAGGGACAAAACATCTGGTGGATTTGGCGGTATTGCATGCGGTGGTTAAATTCGTTTTTATTTCCACAGACAAAGCGGTAAATCCTACGAACATTATGGGGGCGAGCAAGCGCATTGCAGAAATGTATGTAGAAGCAAAAGGTCTTGAAAGTGCTACCGCATTCATAACCACGCGCTTTGGGAATGTTTTAGGATCCAACGGTTCGGTCATCCCGCTCTTCCAAAAACAGATTGATGCCGGAGGCCCTGTTAGGGTTACCGATCCCGAAGTAACCCGATTTTTCATGACGATACCCGAAGCGTGTCAATTGGTATTGGAAGCTTTTGTTATGGGAAAAGGAGGGGAAATTTTCGTGTTCGATATGGGTAAATCGGTAAAAATTATGGACTTAGCAGAAAAAATGATTCGGTTGAATGGAATGATTCCTAATCAGGATATCCGCATTGAAATTACAGGGCTTAGACCGGGAGAAAAACTGTACGAGGAGCTTTTGGCCGATGAAGAAACTACCTTACCGACGCATCATACAAAAATCCTTATTGCCAAAACGCGAGCGAATGAACCCTCCTTCCAGGATCTTTTGGAACACTTG
>RFQF01000165.1 GCA_009925805.1 Flavobacteriia bacterium
TCGATTAGCGGGATTAGATAAATTAAAGCGTTCCCTGAGTAGTCCAAAGGACGTATCGAAGGGCGCTTTAATTTATATGCAATACATCTAGTGCGGTCTCTGAGTCCGCCGAGGCGGATCGAAGGGCGCTCTAATTTATATGCATTACATCTGGTGCGGTCCCTGAGCGACTTGTGATGAGCTTGTCGAATCATGCCGAAGGGCGCACCAATAAAAAACGCGCTTTGGCACAAGCCAAAAGAAAGCGAATAGGAGGGAATTACTTTTCGATTCAACAAAGCAATACCTTTGTATCATGAACTTTATTTCACCCGAACTAGAGCACTACGCAGGAATTCATACAAGTCCAGAATCCGAGTTGCTTGCGCGGATTAACCGAGAAACCCATTTGGAAGTGCTTCAGCCGAGAATGTTGAGTGGTCATTTACAAGGTAGGGTACTGTCCTTGCTTTCCAGCTTATTAAAATCAAATCGAATTCTTGAAATCGGCACCTACACCGGGTATTCCGCCTTGTGCCTGGCAGAAGGACTCCTTCCCGAAGGGAAATTGATTACCCTCGATGTCAACGCCGAACTGCAAACACGGGTGCAAGGCTATTTCAATGCCTCCAAGTTCAAAGCGCAGATCGATTACCGCATCGGCGATGCCATGAAAATCCTCCCCACCCTCACAGAATCGTGGGACTTGGTGTTCATTGATGCCGACAAAAAGAATTACCTGAACTATTACGACCTCGTGATTGACCATGTCCGACCGGGAGGAATCATTTTAGCGGATAATATTTTGTGGTCGGGGAAAGTGATCGACCAAAAGGCGCAAGATGTTGAAACATGCTTGCTTCGGGAGTACAATGCGAAAATTCATGCCGATGAACGCGTTGAAAATATCTTGCTGCCCATACGAGACGGCATCATGGTAGCCCGCAAAAAATGAAACGGGAATTGGTTAAAACGGCTGATGGCTCCCTTACGCTCTATGTTCCTGAATTGGACGAGCATTACCATTCCATTCACGGCGCCCTGCAGGAAGCGCAACATGTGTTCATTCAGCATGGGCTCGAACCCTTCAAGAATCATACTTCACTCCGCGTGTTGGAAATGGGTTTGGGTACGGGGTTGAATGCGTACTTGAGTTATCAATGGGCCGCAAAAAACAACATTACAATTTGGTATAGTGGGGTGGAGGCCTATCCGGTCGAAGGAGCGCTTATCGCTACATGTTTAAAGGGAATTGGGGTTAATCAAGCAGAAGATTTGCGTTTTTTTAGCGAAATAGTTTATGGTAAAACACAACAGATCGACCGCTTTACCCTTGAACCCATTCATGCATTGTGGTCGGATATTGACTTCATGGACGCCTATGATGTGATTTTTTACGATGCGTTCGGTCCAAGAGCTCAGGAAGAAATGTGGACCATGGGGAATTTTGAAATTGCCTACAAGGCGTTAAAAAAGGGAGGACTCATGACGACCTATTGTGCCAAAGGACAAGTAAAGCGGGATTTGAAAGCCGTGGGTTTTGAGGTAGCAACGCATCCTGGGCCGCCGGGGAAGCGGGAAATGACCGTAGCGTGGAAGTGGTAAATCTATTCGATAATACAACGTTTTAGCTGATTCAATACCAAGGCCGTTGCGCCCCAAATCCAGTAATCACCGTGTTGAAAACCGGGCACGCTGCGTTGGAACAGGGAGTTTTGTTCTAAGGGGAGTTCCCGATGCACCACGGAAACCCGGTGAGCCAAGTCGAAAAGCGACAGCTCCATGCACGTCACGACTTCTCTTGCATCCAACAACAAAGCGGGGGCTGCGTGGTGAAAGAACAAAAAAGGATGCATTTCAAAGTGGGATACAGGAATGAAAACCGGGGTTAACGAGCGTATCAGTTGACCTTGGTCCATCGGGATGCCTAATTCCTCCAAGCATTCCCTGCGCGCGGTGAATGCCAAATCCGGATCGCTGGGTTCCCTTTTGCCCCCGGGAAAGGCGATTTGCCCGCTGTGCTTTCCTTCGTACTCGCTCCGTTGAATCAGCAACAGGTTAAGGTCGGAGTTTCCGTTCGGGTAACAATGCACGCCCACCGCTGCTTGCCGAATTTTTGGGGAATATTGTTTCGCCTCGCTCGACAGTGTCCTCCCGGTCGGAAGCATGTCGCGGTGGTCTTCCTCCGTCAAATGGGCTCGGGCAATTCGCGTTAAGAACTCGGGATACATGGTGGGATTTTTTCGGTAAAATTAGGATTTATTGCGTATTTGGTAGATCCTTCTATTTTTTGAATTACCCCTTGTTCCATTAGGGGTATGTTGAAAAAATGTGGGTAAAATTTAAATTACCCCTATAAAATTATTGGGTAACTTTGTCGAAAATTCAAAAAAATGCCAGAAAAACGCCTCAGTGCTTACCGCGATGTACTGCATCGTACCCCAAAAACGGTTGAACTCAATCAAAAGCTTTCGGAATTGTTCGGTAGCTTGGTTTTTCATAGCGACGTCATGCGGGAATACCTTCCCTCGGAAACCTACAAAGCCATGATGGAGGCCGTGAATTCCGGCACGCGCTTGGACCGAAAGTTGGCAGAATCGGTGGCCATTGCCATGAAAGATTGGGCTTTGTCCAAAGGCGCGACGCATTACACCCATTGGTTCCAACCTTTGACGGGTGCCACCGCCGAAAAACACGATGCGTTCCTGAAACCGGTGGGTCCGGGTAAGGCCATTGAACGTTTTGATGGCGACATGTTGGTGCAACAGGAACCCGACGCGTCTTCTTTTCCTAACGGGGGCATTCGCAATACGTTTGAAGCCCGAGGTTACACGGCCTGGGATCCATCTTCGCCGGCGTTCATTATGGGAAAAACCCTTTGCATTCCTACCATTTTCATATCGTATACCGGAGAATCGCTCGACTACAAAACCCCATTGCTTCGGGCCTTGCATGGCATCGATAAGGCTGCTACCGAGGTATGCCAGTTGTTCGATAAAAATGTGACCAAGGTGAACACGACCTTAGGGTGGGAACAAGAATATTTTCTCGTAGACCAAGCTTTGTTCAATGCGCGGCCAGATCTCATGATGACGGGACGAGCGCTTTTCGGGCACGCTCCTGCCAAAGGACAACAGTTGGAGGACCATTATTTCGGTTCGATTCCCGAGCGCGTGAATGCATTCATGCGGGAATTTGAAATGGAGGCCTTGAAATTGGGTATTCCCGTTACAACCCGCCACAATGAGGTAGCCCCCAACCAGTTTGAATGTGCGCCCATTTTTGAAGAATGCAACTTGGCCAACGATCATAACCTTCTGTTGATGGATTTGATGGAGAAAATTGCGCGCAAGCACGATTTCCGAGTATTGCTTCACGAAAAGCCTTTCGCGGGCGTGAACGGTTCGGGAAAACATAACAACTGGTCGTTGAGTACCAATACAGGGGTGAACTTGCTGGCCCCGGGGAAAAATCCCAAGAGCAACCTACAGTTTTTGACGTTTTTCGTAAATACCATTCAAGCCATTCATGATCATGCAGACCTGCTTCGAGCATCCATAGCCTCGGCTGGGAACGACCACCGTTTGGGAGCCAATGAAGCACCACCGGCCATCATTTCCGTTTTCATAGGAAGTTCCCTTACAGCGGTATTGGATGATTTGGAAATGAACATTAAAGCGGGGAAAATGACTCCACAGGATAAGACGGAATTGAAGTTAAATATTGGGAAAATACCCCAGATTTTGCTGGATAATACCGACAGAAACCGCACCTCGCCGTTTGCCTTTACGGGCAATAAATTTGAATTCCGTGCGGTGGGTTCCTCGGCGAATTGTTCTTCGGCGATGATTGTGTTGAATACGATCGTAGGTCAACAATTGATTCACTTTAAAAACGCTGTGGATGTACGCATGGCGCAAGGGGAGGGTAAAGACGAGGCTATTTTGAAGGAACTCCAAGGGTTGATCAAAGCTTCCAAGAAGATACGGTTTGAAGGTAACGGCTATGGGGAAGAATGGCGAATTGAAGCGGAGAAACGTGGTCTATCAAACCGAAAAGATACCCCACGTGCCCTTCAAGTCTACCATGAAAAAGGGGTAGAGGAGTTGTTCCAAAACATGGGGGTGCTGAATCCTCGCGAACTTGAAGCGCGAAGAGAAATCGAATTCGAAGGCTATGTACTGAAAATTCAGATTGAGTCGAGGTTAATGGGCGACTTGGTGAACAACAATTTTATACCGGCGGCACTTGAATACCAAAACAAGTTGATCC
>RFQF01000166.1 GCA_009925805.1 Flavobacteriia bacterium
TTGCCGAATAATGGCACATAAATCAGGTTTCGTGAACATCGTGGGAAGTCCAAATGTAGGCAAGTCCACCTTGATGAATGCACTCGTAGGGGAAAAGTTGTCCATCGTCACCTCCAAGGCGCAAACAACCCGCCACAGGATTTTAGGGATTGTCAACGATGAGGAATTTCAAATTGTCTTTTCAGATACTCCCGGGGTGGTAAATGCTGCCTACAAGTTGCACGACAACATGATGGAGTATGTCTCCACTTCCCTGCAAGATGCGGATGTTTTATTGTTTGTGACAGACACCCAGGAGAAGAAAATGAATCACGAGGAAACGTTGGAACGCATCAAAAAACTCCAAGTTCCAGTGCTTTGTCTGATCAATAAAGTTGATTTATCCCAACAGGATAAGGTCGCGGAAAGAATTATGTATTGGCAGGAAGAACTCCCATCAGCGGAAGTGTTTCCTATTTCGGCGCTTCATAAATTTAACCTAGATACGGTTTGGGAACGAATTAGAACCCTAATTCCCGAAAGCCCACCCTATTACGATAAAGAAGAGCTGTCCGACCGGCCCATGCGTTTTTTTGTTTCGGAAATTATTCGGGAAAAGATTTTTAATTATTGCCAAAAGGAGATTCCCTACAGCTGCCAAATAGAAATAGAACACTACGAAGAAACCCCCCATATCATAAATATTCGAGCCATTATTGTGGTGGAGCGCGATTCCCAAAAAGGAATTGTCATTGGAAAAGGAGGCGAAATGCTTAAGAAAATTGGTCGCCAAGCACGTATCGATATTCAGAAATTCTTGGACAAAAAGGTGTTTTTGGAATCCTTCGTAAAAGTGGATAAAGATTGGAGGTCTTCGGAAGCAAAACTTAAAAAATACGGGTATTAATGAGCAATATTGTGGCCATTGTGGGCAGACCTAATGTGGGTAAATCGACCTTATTCAATCGTTTGACCGAATCACGTGACGCGATTGTGAAAGAGGTGAGCGGGGTGACCCGAGACCGCATCTACGGAAAAGGGGAGTGGAACGGCTATAAGTTTTCTGTCATTGATACCGGAGGCTATGCGACGACAAAAGAAGACATATTTGAAGGGGAAATTCGCAAGCAGGTGGAATTGGCGATCGATGAAGCTTCCTTGATTCTATTTATGGTGGATGCTACCACCGGCATTGTGGAAATGGACCTTTTAGTGGCCGAACTTCTGCGTAAAAGCCGGAAAAAAGTGTTGGTGGTAGCCAACAAAGTGGACTCAAACGACCGAATTGGACTTTCCGCAGAGTTTTATTCTTTTGGACTTGGGGAAGTGTTCGATTTGAGCGCGGCGAACGGAGGAGGAACCGGTGATCTCTTAGATGAAGTAGTGGTTCATTTAGATAAAGAGGACGATAATGTACTCGAACAGGATGCCCTTCCTCGGATTGCTATTGTGGGTCGTCCAAACGTAGGAAAGTCCTCGATGATCAATGCGCTAACGAACCAAGAAAGGAATATCGTTACGGACATTTCCGGAACAACCAGGGATTCTATTCACACCCGATACCGAGCCTTTGGTCATGATTTTCTATTGATTGACACCGCAGGAATCCGTAAAAAAGCCAAGGTTACGGAGGATATTGAATTTTACTCGGTGTTGCGTTCCGTTCGGACTATCGAAAACAGCGATGTGTGTTTTATGATGATCGACGCTTCCGAAGGTATTCAAAAACAGGACTTGGCGATATATTATTTGATTGAAAAGAATTCAAAGGGGGTAGTGGTGCTGGTAAACAAATGGGATTTGGTGGAAAAAGACCACCTCACGATGAAGGCCTATGAAGAAAACCTGCGCAATGAATTAGCTCCTTTTAACGATGTCCCAATTCTGTTCACCTCCACCATTACTAAACAGCGCTTACATAAAGCCGTAGAAACCGTGATGGAAGTGTTTGCCAACCGCACGAAGAAAATACCAACTTCTAAATTAAACGAAGTGATGTTGGAAGTTATCGCCTCCAATCCGCCGCCTGCGGTGAAAGGAAAGTATGTGAAAATCAAATTTGTGCAACAACTCCCAACGCATGCGCCTTCCTTTGCCTTTTTTTGTAACTTGCCCCAGTATGTGAATGATTCTTACAAGCGATTTTTGGAAAACAGATTGAGGGAAACGTTCAATTTTACCGGAGTTCCTGTAAAGATATTTTTCCGAAAGAAATAGCTACTTCAAGACATTTACAAAACCGGAAACGATATTTTTCGCATCGGTTTCTTTGTTAGCATATTGGATAACCCAAGTGTAAACACCCGCTTGTGCTTTCTGTCCGTCTGAACCGTAAGTTCCATCCCATTCACCCTTGGCATCGTTACTTTCCCAAATTACTTCACCCCATCGGTTGAAGATTTGTAAATGAAAATTAAAGGGATCAAAACCGGTGGTGAAAACCGGAAACCAGGTTTGATTGTGTTCATCTTGATCCGGCGTGAACGTATTGGGAACATAATAAATGGGTTCACTGATTAAAGGAAGGGTTAATGAATACTTAGTTAAACATCCCATTGGAGTACTTGCAGATAATGAAACGGTAACGTTCTCGGTTAAGCCATTGTAAGCATGTGATCCTTCGAATTCCGAAGAAATTTCACCATCGCCATATTCCCAAAGGTAGTTTGTTCCACCAACGGTTGTATTGTTGAAATTAATGGTTTCAGAAGGAGAAGATAAGACGTTCGGGTTTGATGTAAAGGAAGTATTTGGATAATTTTCCATACAGATGTAATCGGTATAGGTGGTTGTTTCAAGGCATCCTTGTAAACTGTAATTTAGGGTAATGCTGTGGCAGCCTGCAGATGTGAACATATAATCAACACTCGATCCTGTTCCCAAAGTGGTTCCATTGGATACATACGTATACGTGGCACCTGGAATGGGATTCGTCGTTAGATGCACCATCAGAGGATTACATCCAGTTAACGTATCCGCTACAAAGGCAGGAGGCACCGAGGGTACAACAATAACATTCATGGCAGCCGAATCAGCACATTGGTTAGGGCCAGGAGTAAAATGAAAAGCAAAAGTACCCGGTTGTGCACTGCTAATGGTTGGAGGCGCCCAAGTTCCGACGATTCCAGGGTTGTTGTTGGATACTAACGGAAACACAGGGGGAACATCGCCCTGACATACCAAAGGCATAGGGGTGAATTGAGGAATAATTAAGGGGTTAATAACGATCACCATCGAGGCAGTATCCGCACACTGGAAAGGATTGGGTGTAAAATGGAAGGTGAAAATTCCAGGAACTTGGGTATTTATGTTCGCTGGAGACCAAGAACCCGCAATAGGCGTAAGATTATTGGAGTTAGCAGGAAGCGTAACGCCCTGTGTATACTGACATAAGGGGCCTATTTGCTGGAAGGTAGGGTAGGTGTAATTTAATATGTTGATGTTCATGGTGGTGGGCACGGCACATTGACCTGCTGTTGGAGTGAAGTTGTAGGTGTAGGTACCTGCTGCCGAAGTGGTGATGGTAGGCGGAGCCCATGTTCCTGTGTAAGGGGTGGGATTGGTAGATGGGTTCGGCAATACCGGTGGTACAGAATTGATGCACATCGGATTTATTTGGGTAAATGTTGGCGTTTCATTCGGAAGAATGGTGATGTTCATGGTCGCTTGATTCGCGCAAAATTGTGCTGCTGGGGTAAATACGTAGGGGGTCGTTCCCGGTGAAGCAGAAGAAATAGTTGGCGGGTTCCATGTTCCAGAAATCGACGTAGGCACATTGTTGGAAGCCCCGGGTAAAGCCGGCACCGCTCCGGTATGACAAATAGGGCTGATTTGGGTAAAAGCCGGGTTAATCGGTGTATTCACCACCACCAAAGTTGATGCAGTGCCATTGCAGTTGGGGGTGGTATAATTTAAGGTGTAAGTGCCACTGTCTAAAGGCGTAGCATTCGGAATTGTGGGATTCTGTAGGTTGGAGGTGAAACCGTTGGGACCAGTCCAAGAGTAGCCTGTTGCTCCGGCCGTAGCGGAAAGAGTGACGGTTTGACCAGCACAGTAGGGACCGCCGTTCGATGCGCTAATATTGATACCTCCTGCTTGATAATTAATGGTAACATATCCATGGTTTGCATTGTTTGCCGCAAGACAAGAACCTCCTGCGGGAACTAA
>RFQF01000167.1 GCA_009925805.1 Flavobacteriia bacterium
CGAATACTTGTGCACTCTTTAAAAGCGCTTTCGTAGGAATACACCCCCAGTTCAAACAAATACCGCCAAGCGATTCGCGTTCCACAATTGCCGTTTTCATCCCTAATTGGGAGGCGCGTATAGCTGTGACATAACCTCCAGGACCGCTACCAATAACAATAATATCGTAGTTCATCTTCATCGAATTTGTGGCAAATTTAATAAATTCCCTCAACCATTTTATTTTATTTGGCTTTCAATTAGGGGTTTTTCAATCGTTTGGAATTTCTTCGGATAGGATAATTATAAACGAAAAACGATTCTAAAAGGAAAAACCTTCCGTGGCATCAAGATCGAGTCATTCCTTGGTGATAACTTTTCATGCTTCGTCGGTTCGGTCTTTGGATATTCAGTACTTTTGCAAAAAGTGTCATGGAAATGGATGTGCATCAGGAAGTATCGTTGCAGCAGGCGTTGGATTTAGGCCTTAATTCCGAGGAATTTGAGTCCATCAAAGGAATTTTAGGCAGAACCCCGAATTTTACCGAAACGGCTGTTTATTCCGTGATGTGGTCGGAGCATTGCTCCTACAAAAACTCGATTTTATGGTTAAAAACCCTTCCCAAAGATGGTCCGCACATGCTGGTGAAAGCCGGGGAAGAAAATGCAGGGATTGTCGATATTGGCGACGGTTTAGGCTGTGTTTTTAAAATTGAATCGCATAATCATCCAAGCGCCTTGGAACCCTACCAAGGGGCTGCCACCGGAGTGGGGGGAATCAATCGCGATATTTTTACCATGGGTGCAAGGCCCATCGCACAATTGAATTCCTTGCGTTTTGGGGATTTGAACCTGCCTCGAACGAAATGGCTGGTGAAAGGCGTAGTAAAAGGTATTGGGGATTATGGCAATGCTTTTGGGATTCCTATCGTGGGTGGCGAGGTATTTTTTGACGAGTCCTTTAATACCAACCCTTTGGTGAATGCTTTTTCCGCAGGATTAATCGATACCAAAAAAATTGTTTCAGCTACCGCCAAAGGTCCAGGGAATCCTGTATTCATTGTGGGTTCAGCCACAGGTAAAGACGGAATTGCAGGTGCAGCCTTTGCCTCCAAAGATATTACCGAGGATTCAGCCAACGATCTTCCTTCCGTGCAAGTGGGTGACCCTTTCATGGAAAAATTACTGTTGGAGGCTACGATGGAATTAGCCGAAACCGATGCTATTGTTGGTATGCAGGACATGGGCGCTGCAGGAATTACCTGTTCCACCACAGAAATGTCGGCCGCAGGAGGCGTGGGGATGGATATTTATTTGGATCAAGTGCCAACACGCCAAGAAAACATGTTGCCCTATGAAATTTTATTATCCGAATCGCAAGAGCGCATGTTGGTGGTTGTTGAAAAAGGAAAAGAATCTGTGGTTACGTCCATTTTTGAAAAATGGGATTTGAATGCTCAACAAATTGGTTTTGTAACGGCTACTGGTCGGGTGAGGTATTTTATGAAGGACACCTTGGTAGGCGATGTTCCCGCAGAGTCTTTGGTGTTGGGAGGTGGCGCTCCGCAGTACCGAAGGGAGTACAAGGAACCAGCGTATTTTGAACAAGCCAAATGCTTCGACCCCTCCAAAGTGAAGGTTCCGACTGACCTCAAAAAAATAGGATTTCAATTGCTTGGATTACCCAATATTGCATCCAAACGATGGATTTACGAACAATACGATTCCATGGTGGGCACGGTAAATATGTCCACCAATGCCCCGACGGATGCAGCCATTGTGTCGGTTAAAGGCACACGTAAAGCCCTTGCCATGACCGTAGATTGTAATTCTCGTTATGTACACGCCAACCCGGAAGTGGGTACCATGATTGCAGTATCTGAAGCGGCACGCAATATTACGGTTTCGGGTGGAGTTCCTTCAGCCATTACCAATTGCTTGAATTTCGGAAACCCTCACAATCCCGAAAGCTATTGGCAATTTGTGGGGGCTATCAAAGGAATGAGCGCGGCTTGCCTTAAGTTCTCCACCCCGGTAACTGGAGGTAATGTTTCTTTTTACAACCAGTCAGTCATTGCGGGGAAAGAAATTCCTGTCTTCCCAACCCCTACGATTGGAATGATTGGTGTTTTGGAGGATAAAAGTCAACGGATGACCTTGGATTTCAAAGAAAAAGGGGATTTGATTTATCTCGTTGGGACCTACACGAACGATTTGGGTAGTTCGGAGTATATTTCAACCCTTTTGGGTCACAAACTCACCCCGGCTCCTTATTTCAATTTAGAGGAGGAATTTGCGATGCAGCAGGAAATTCGAGCCATGATAAACGAAGGATTAATCAATGCAGCGCACGATGTTTCCGATGGAGGACTTTTCGTAACCTTGGTTGAAATGGGCTTACCGCGAGGACTTGGTTTTGATATTGAAACCGACCTCGAAATACGCCCGGATGCTTTTCTTTTCGGTGAGGGCCAGGGAAGAGCGGTCGTTACACTTCCTGAATCCAAGCGCGATGCATTCAATGCGTTTAGGAAAAATGCACAGGTTCCCATGATATTATTAGGGCATGTAACGAAGGGAAAACTTCAAATAGATTTAAATCCGTTTGGTTTTATCGAAGAAGCACACGATATTTACATGAATGCTCTAGGGCAAAAGCTTGAACAATAACATGGAATATAATACTACCAGAGGGCCGCTAATCCTTCCTGAATATGGAAGAAACGTGCAAAATATGATTGCACATGCCATGGAGATTAGCGATCGTAAAGAACGAAACCGAGCGGCGCAAGCGATCATTGAGGTAATGGGACAACTGAATCCCCATTTGCGCGATGTGGATGACTTTCGTCATAAACTTTGGACCCATCTTTTCGTAATGTCCGATTTTCAATTGGACGTAGAATCTCCTTACGATATTCCTAAACCTGAATCGTTGCGTGAAAAACCGCAGCGTGTCTCGTACCCATCGAGTAACATTCGCTATGGACATTATGGAAAGTACATTCAAGAAATTTTGGAATCATCGAAAACCATAGAGTCATCCGACGAACGGGAGTATTTGAAAATTACCATGGCCAATTTCATGAAGAAGCAGTTTTTGGCACATAATAACGATACCGTGGAAAATAATGTGATTGCAAACCAACTGAAAGAATTATCCAAAGGTGAATTGGTGCTCGAAAACCCGGACGAACTTATGAATACCAATGTTCTCTTGAAATCCATGGGAATGGTGAATACCAACAAAAAATTCAATAAGAATTTTAAACAGAAGCAAAAGAAAAAATTTAAAAAATAATGGCATCTTTCGAAATTCATGGAGGGAAGCCCTTGAAAGGAGAATTGTATCCACAAGGAGCAAAAAATGAGGCGCTTCAAGTGTTGTGCGCACCGTTGCTAACACCCGAAAAAGTAACTATCGCCAATGTTCCGGATATTGTAGATGTAAATAAGCTGATCAGTCTTCTCCAAACCATGGGGGTGAAGGTGGAGAAAGTGGAAAAAGGCACCTACATTTTTCAAGCTAAAGACATCAACTTGGAGTATCTCGAAACCGAGGATTTTAAAAAACGCGCTTCCGCTTTACGTGGGTCTATCATGATTGTTGGCCCCCTTTTAGCGCGATTCGGAAAAGGATTTATTCCAAAACCCGGAGGAGATAAAATTGGTCGTAGAAGATTGGATACCCACTTCTTTGGCTTCATGAAACTAGGTGCGAAATTCAACTATAGCTCAGAGGATGGTGGAATCTACGAAGTAGACGCATCAGAATTACAAGGTGCATCAGCGGGGTTTTGTCCATCGCCAGCTGCAGCTGCTCTTTGTCGTACTTCTACACTATTGTTTGCTCCTTTAAACGCCATCGTCTGGTATGTATGGCTATGAGGATAATTTAATATTGCATCTGCATCTGCGCCTGTACCGTATATTACTATAGGCATCTTAGATGCTTCTTTACCGCCTGTACCAGTGTCAGCGCCCTTAACGCATGCGCGTACTGTTCCATCTGCGAGGTCTGCATCTCCACCTGGACCAGAGCCATATACTGGTGTATCT
>RFQF01000168.1 GCA_009925805.1 Flavobacteriia bacterium
TAAAAGCCACCCCAAAAAGCGTTTCAGGACGGGTGGTGAAAACTTCAAGGAATTGGCTTCGGTTTTCGAGCTGAAACCGTACTATTGCCCCTTCGCTTTTACCAATCCAATGGCGTTGCGTATCCTTAATGCTATCTGACCAATCGAGCTCCTCGAGCCCTTGTAACAGCCTGGGTGCATACGCTTTTATTCGCATGTTCCATTGCTTCAAAAGCTTCCTCTCCACAGGATGCCCACCGCGTTCCGAAAACCCATTGACCACCTCATCGTTGGCTAACACTGTTCCTAAAGCGGGGCACCAATTTACGTAAGACTCTCCCAAAAAGGCCAAGCGAAAATGCATCAAAATGGCTTGTTGTTCCGCTTCAGAAAACCCCTTCCATTGTTCTGCAGAAAAAGCGGAATGAACAGAATCCTCGAAATACCCTGCCTTCGGATCGAATCCCTCCTCCTCAAAAAGGGCTATCAATTGATGGATGGACGCTGCTTTTTGGGTACTCGAATTGTACCAACTATTGTATAATTGCATAAAAATCCATTGGGTCCAACGGTAATATTCCGGTGAGGAAGTTCTAACTTCTCTTGACCAATCATAATTGAATCCCAACTTATCCAATTGCTCACGGTAACGCGCAATGTTCTCTTCGGTAGTAATGGCAGGGTGTTGTCCTGTTTGAATGGCGTATTGTTCAGCAGGAAGTCCGAAGGAATCATAGCCCATAGGGTGAAGCACATTGAACCCGCACATTTTTTTGTAGCGCGCGTGAATATCGGAAGCAATGTACCCCAGTGGATGCCCAACGTGCAGCCCTGCCCCGGAGGGATATGGAAACATGTCCAAGACATAATACTTCGGCTTTTCAGGATCGATGGTCACCTTAAAGGTCTCGTTGATTTTCCAAAACCTTTGCCATTTGGCTTCAATCAATCTCGGGTTATAATCCATGCGTCGTTTCCTTTGGCGGCAAAGATAGTAAAGGTAAGTGAACCCTTCGGACAATTACCCTCAATTTAGCAGCGCTATTAATAGGGTTTCCACGGGTATCCTTGCAATGCAGTTGCAGGTTTTATTGTTAGCGCATTGTTCACATTGATCGTCAAAGACCAAACTTTGAGTACTTGTTCCAAGGGGAGACCAACGACCGGGATCAATGGGTTTTCGCGGTGAAAAAAGACCAATGGTTTTTACGTTCATTACGCCCGCTAAATGTAAAGGCCCCGTAGAACAGGCCACAAACCCTTTGGAATGTTTGATTATGGCGATTAACTCCGACAGATTAAACTTAGCGCACGCGTTAGTTACACCGTCGATATGGTCGAAACTTGTCCCAATTTTAGCGGCTTCGGAAGCGGTTCCGGTAATCATTACTTGAAACCCCTTTTCCACCAAATGTTCCGCTAGCGTTACATAGTTCTTCAAAGGGTATTCCACGGCGCTTCCTTTAGAAAAAGGATGAATGATGAAATAATTATCCATGGCCATGGGCTTAGCCTGGGCTTGGAAAAAGGTTGCCGTGTCACGTATGGAATCAAAGGAAGGGATTTCGGATAACCCTAGGGGCTGAACCAAATGAAAGTTTAATTGAGATTCATTCAAGGAGGACCCTTTCCGGGTAAAGTCCACTCGATGGTTACAAAAAAGCCAATGGAACCAACGATGGCTCGTACCGATTCGGTAGGGTATTTTTGCTTCTTTAGCCCATTGAGCGATTTTTTGATTGGGAAAAACATGGAGTATCACGTCGGCTTTTAATGCTTTATTGCGGCCTTCCTTATTCAAGGACTCTAAAGATTCTATTAGGAGCATTTCATCCACCGGTACAAAACAAGAAACCACTGGGGCGGTGTAGGATTTACATAGATAGACTAACGTGGCTTCCGGGAACTGGGATTTCAACCAAATGCACAGGGGTAGCGTTAAAACAACATCGCCGAGGTTATCAGTACGCGAAATGAGGATGCGTTTAATCTGCTTTTCGTTGATCATACAGGCGTTTCACTTCTTGGTATTTAACGTAATTGGAAATTGCACTAATCCTTGCAATGTGAAAGCCAGCGGCTCCATCCAAGAATCCACGTTTTATCAAATACATTTTAAGGAATCTGCCAACAGCACTTATCAAGGGTTGAAAAAGGTAGGGTTTTCTTCCTGAAAGCACATATTTTTTGGCGGTTAATTTGGAATAGCGGTCAGCACGTTCGCGATGCTGCCTGTGTGAAGTGTACGAGTAATGCTCTAAATGACCTGCTACCAAAACTGCTTTCATTTCCGAAGGATATACCAGTTCTTCATGAACCAAGTCTCCTTCCCAGAAGCACTTTTTAGGAAAGAGTCGCACTTTAATGTCGGGATACCAACCGGAGTGATAAATCCATGTTCCGCAGTAATTGGTTAAGCGATTTACGGAGAATACTCCTTCCGAATAGCGGTTTTTTAGGTCCAAAATACTTTCTTGTAGGGCAGGAGAAAGCACTTCGTCGGCATCCAGGGAAAGAATCATGGGGTAGGTTGCGCGCTGATTCAACTCGTTTTTTTGTTGGGCATAACCTTGCCATGGCTGCTGATAAAACGTGGCTCCAAACTCGCGACAAATATTTTCGGTGTTATCCGAAGAACCTGAATCCATGACGATAATTTCATCGGCAATCCCCATAACGCTCTTCAAGCAACGTGCTATATTTTTCTCCTCATTGAAGGTAATAACAGCCACGGTGATTTTCATTAGCGGATTTATTTTACGCGGATTTTATCCCCTATCTTTATCACATTGCCTTTGCCGGGATTCAGCTTTTTAAGTTGGGCTAATGAAAGATGATACCTTGCTGCAATTTTCCCTAAGGTGTCGCCGGATTTAACCGTGTGATATTTTTTTGTTTTTTGTTCGGTTTTCGGTGGTGTTGGTGTTTTAACCGCCGGTTCAACTGTAAGGGTTTGCTTTAAGACAAGTCGTTGTCCTTCGTATAAATTTTCGGTTTGAAGCGCATTCCAATCCATAATCTGAGCATTGGTTACCTTGTACTTTGCTGCAATTGAGGTGAGCGTTTCATTGGATTTAACCTTATGAAAAATCTCGTTTCCTGCAATGCTATCTTCTTCGAAGGCAGGCACAATTTCTTGCGTGCTTGTTCTGGCGGGAGCCT
Organism: Flavobacteriia bacterium; assembly: GCA_009925805.1. Taxonomy (GTDB): domain Bacteria; phylum Bacteroidota; class Bacteroidia; order Flavobacteriales_D; family Crocinitomicaceae; genus UBA952. The sequence continues at coordinate 3,142 of RFQF01000168.1, forward strand.
CCAAAGCAGGATGATCCAATTTAGCCAAGGAGTCTTCCATGGAAACCAATAATAAAATACGATCTAAGGGCCCCGTAACACAACGTTGTTTTTCCGAAGCGGGAATATAGTCGGTTTTGTAAATGGGGTTCAATTCTTTGATTTCTTGTAGATCCCATTCCAAGTATTTCGAGATAGTAATCATGGAAAGTCCTTTTTTGAGGCACATGGTATCGAGTTGTGCGTTGTGGATTTTGGCTGTGGCAGGCATGAGATTATGTTCTTGGTGATAGGTCATTAAATAGGCTGCGGCAATAAAGGTTGGAACGTAACCTTGGGTTTCAGACGGTAGATAGGGGCGGACAGCCCAGTAGGAGCGTTGATTTCCCGAACGTTGAATCGCTCGATTCACGGTTCCCGGACCGGCGTTGTATGCGGCAAGTGAAAGATTCCAATCGCCATAAATGCCGTATAGTTTCTTAAGAAAGCGGCAAGCAGCATCGGTAGACTTTATAGGATCCATTCGTTCATCGAAGTACGATGTTTCTTCTAGACCGTAATAAAGACCGGTTCGATACATGAATTGCCAAAGGCCTAAGGCTCCCGCCCTCGATTTTATTTGAGGCCTTAAACCACTTTCGATGCAAGCAAGGTATTTCAATTCCAAGGGCAGACCGTACTCAGCCAATTTCTCCTCAAATAAATTAAAATAAAGCGCTGATCTCCCCAAGACTATTTTTACAAAGGCACGTCGGTTTTGAGCAAAATAGCGGATGGAATTCAGGG
>RFQF01000169.1 GCA_009925805.1 Flavobacteriia bacterium
GGTGGGATCTGCTTTCTTTTCAGGCATGGAACAAGCCTTTCTTTCTTCCAATCGCCTGCGCGTGGAAGTAGAACGTGGAAAAGGCACCCTACAAGGAAAAATCAATGCCTTTTTTTACCGGAATCAATCCACCATGATTGCCATGATGCTCCTGGGAAACAACATTTCTTTGGTCGTTTATGGAATCACCTTTGGGCACCTGTTGATCGGCGACACCCATGAACTTTGGGGAGTGCATAGCGAAATTTTTGTTTTGGTTATGCAAACAATTCTTTCCACCTTGTTGGTGTTAATTGGCGCAGAATTCTTCCCTAAAGCGATTGCTTCCATCAATCCCAACCGAATCTTAACCCTTGGCAGCATTCCCCTGGCCGCAGTTTTTGGAATATTGTATTTGCCCACCCAGTTCGTGCTTCTTACCAGCCTCTTGCTTTTAAAAATTACAGGTTCGAAAATGAAATCCTCCAAAACGGTCTTTTCGAAAGTTGATTTAGAACATTACGTGGACGAAATCAACGCGCGCATTGCTCCCGAACAGGAGCTCAAGCATGAAATGACCATTTTAAAAAACGCCCTCGAATTCAACCAAATCAAAGCCCGCGACTGCATGATTCCGCGCACCGAAATTGTAGCCGTGGACTTGGAGGAAAGTGTGGAAAACACCTTGCAATTGTTCATTGATCGGGGACTCTCTAAAATCATCGTATACCGCGGTTCCATTGACAACATTATCGGATACGTGCATTCCTTTGATTTCTTTTCCAAGCCCGAAAGCCTAAAACCCCTTTTAAAACCCATAGGCTTTGTGCCGGGCGTACTCTCAGGAAAAGCGTTGTTAGAGACCTTTTCCAAACAAACGGGCAACATTGCTGTGGTAAACGATGAATACGGCGGTACCGCAGGCATTATTACCATTGAAGATGTGATTGAAGAAATCTTCGGCGACATCATTGATGAGCATGACAAAGACGATTGGTTAGAGGAAAAAATCAGTGATCATGAATATCTTTTTTCGGCACGCGTTGAAATTGACTACCTGATTGAAACCTACAACCTGCCACTTCCGGAATCGGAAGGCTACGACACGCTCGGAGGGCTCATTACCCATCAATTGGAGCGGATTCCTCAATTGGGAGAACGCTTGGTAATCGAACCAAAGATGGTGTTAATCATCGAAGAAGCAGGGGAACGGCGAATTGAAAAAGTGCGTATACTCCTTGATGCATGATCCTGCACGGCTACGAATTTAAGGCGGTGATTTTCGACATGGACGGGGTGCTTATCGACTCCGAGCCCTTGTGGAAAATTGCGATGTCGCAGGCTTTTGAACCGATTGGAAGTCGTCTAACTGCCGAGGATTTTCAACAAACGGTAGGCTTACGTATCGACCAAGTCGTGCGGTATTGGAACCTCAAAGAAGGGTGGCAATTGCGCGATGAAGCCGCCGTAGTGGATACCATATTGGAAGGCATGGAGCGCTTGATTCGTGAAAACCCCAATGCGTTGGAGGGCGTGCATGAAATCTTGGATTATTTTCGGCAAAACAGCCTTCTTTTAAGCTTGGCGACCTCTTCCCCAAAACGGCTAATGGAGACGGTCTTGGAAGAGCTGCAGCTCGGTAGGTATTTTGACAGTGTGCATTCTGCGGAAGGATTACCTTTGGGAAAACCGCACCCTGAAGTATATTTAAACGCTGCCTCTGCCTTGACCATCGCGCCTACGGACTGTCTGGTGATTGAGGACTCCTTCAACGGTGTTATAGCGGGCAAAGCCGCACGCATGCAGGTGGTGTGCATCCCTGAAAAAACGCATCACCCGAATCCCAAGTTAGCGGTGGCGGATTACCGCTATGCATCCCTCCTAGCGCTGTTGGCGGAATTGCGAGCGACGAATTAAGCATTTCGTGGTGCGATGCCATGGGCAATTCAAAAAAAAGGTAACTTCGTATAAGCGCAATCCCGAATCGTTCCTATCGGGACATCGCCTACACGCTAAACGTTATGCTTAATTTATAAAGCGACAAAATGAAAAAACTAATTCAAATACTCCTCTTCACCATTCTTGTTTTTGCAACAAGTAATGTATTTGGTCAAAAGACAAATATCAGTGAACCCGTTGACTCCAATAAAATTTACAAAATAGAACTGAAGGATGGTTCTATATTTATCGGTAACATTTTGCAACAAGACTCAGTTAATCTTGTATTAAGAACCACATCAATCCCTAGAATTGAAATCCCTGTTGCAAAGATTAAAATTATAGATGAAGTTGATAAATCAAATTTCAAAAAAGACAGTTATTGGTATCCAAACCCTCATGCAACAAGGTATTTTTACGGACCATCAGCTATTGGACTAAAAAAAGGGGAAGGATATTATCAAAACACATACCTCATTTTAAACTCATTTTATATGCACGGATTCCATCAGGGTTTGGCTCATTAGGGACTGTTTTTGCAACCGGAACTTACGGAACAACTGACAATAATATAACCGGCAGTTTAGGTTGGGGATTTGTGGGTAAAGAATTTAGCAAACTACCAATTATTACTTTATCAGGTATGACGCGGATATCGAAAAGAGCAGCGTTAGTAACTGAAAATTGGTTGATCCCTTCTGATGGATATTACGGTATATTTTCGTACGGTGTTAGATTTTTTGGCGAAAAAATTGCGGTTGACTTGGCTTTTATAAATAATCGTGATATTGCTAAAGCAATAATAATAGGTATTCCTTTTGTGAGTTTTACTGTGAAATTTGGAAACTAATAAACTAAACATAATAGCGCCCTCAAGAAATTGGCGGTTCAGTGGTTAAATGAAGTTTTGTGCTTCGTATCAAGGAACAAAAGGTATGTATAGCAGTTGTGAAATAGGAATTACCGCCAACTCAAAAGACAACGACCTTACGATTTGGGCTGACGATATTAAATTTGAAAAAATAAACTAAAGCTTTAATACCTTTGTACTAAACCCTTTTCCTTGGAAGATTCCTTCGATTACCGCAGCCAATCTGAAAATTCAGAGCCCGACTACGACAAAGTATTGCGTCCCAAAACCCTTAGCGATTTCGCCGGGCAGCCCGCCATAGTTGAGAACCTAAGCATCTTTGTCAAAGCCGCGAAACTGCGCAACGAACCCCTCGACCACGTCCTGCTCCACGGTCCCCCAGGACTAGGTAAAACCACTTTAGCCAACATTATCGCCAACGAACTCGTTGTTGGATTCAAAGTAACCAGCGGCCCGGTCCTCGATAAACCCGGCGATTTAGCCGGTCTCCTCACCAACCTCAATGTGGGCGATGTCCTGTTCATCGATGAAATTCACCGACTCAGCCCGGTGGTTGAAGAATACCTCTATTCCGCCATGGAAGATTATGTGATCGATATTCTCATCGACTCCGGTCCCAATGCGCGCACGATTCAAATCACCCTTAACCCCTTTACCCTCATTGGTGCCACCACGCGCAGTGGCCTGCTCACCTCCCCGCTTCGTGCCCGCTTTGGTATCAATTCCAGGCTCGAATACTACGACGCAAAAACCTTAACCCACATCGTGGAACGATCCTCCAGTTTGTTGGATATTCCCATCGAGGAAACTGCGGCCTATAAAATTGCCAGCCGTAGCCGCGGAACCCCACGTATCGCCAACGCCCTGCTGCGCAGGGTGCGCGACTTTGCACAAATCAAAGGTACCGGTACCATTGACGACGAGATTACGGAAATCGCCCTCAAAGCCCTGAATGTCGACGAAAACGGCCTCGATGAAATGGATATCCGGATCCTCAAAGTCATTTTGGATAAGTTCAACGGTGGCCCCGTGGGATTGACTACCATTGCCACCGCCATCGGCGAAAATGCAGGAACCCTCGAGGAAGTGTACGAGCCCTTTTTGATCCAAGA
>RFQF01000170.1 GCA_009925805.1 Flavobacteriia bacterium
AAATAGAAATATTCTCTTCATACCAAACAAAATCTGTTTGGTCGGTCACTCTGATTTGAACCGTGGCCGTTTTGTTCTTTCCTAAATCGATCGTCGTCGCAGTTTGACCATTTTGACTACAAGAAGGTTGACCAGTCATATAATCATTCGCCATACATGAACCAATATACTGTCCATTTACATAAAACTTTAAACTACTTACACCAAGGGGACTCCAACTTGTTGCAGCATTTATATCCTGCCAAAATATCAACTTACTAGTATAAGTACAAGATCCATCATCCTTTTTCGCAGCATCAGAATAATTTGTGGCAACTGGGTCAACACATCCTTGCTTTCTACAGCCAGTAATACAAAGCGCCAGTGGAATCGCTAATAGTAAAAGTAGTTTTTTCATAAAGTTTTGTATTTATATAGCAAACATACAAAAAGTATTTAAATTTTCAACCATTTATGTTTATTTTTTCAAACGTTTATGCTTAGTAAGATTCCACAATAGATGAGGAATTTCGCTCTATGGAGGAAATGCACATTGGCGAAAAGATCAAAAAAGTATTGGAATCCAAAGGAATTACCGTTACTGAATTCGCCAAACGCATCAATAAATCCAGGGAGAATATTTATTCCATTTTTACCCGAAAGACCATCGACACTGGTTTGCTACAAAGCATATCGAGAGTTCTTGATTATGACTTTTTTGTACACCTGAGTACAACACATTATAAACTAAGCCAAGAAATTCAATTGCTTAAAGAAGAAATTCGGCTGTTGAAGGATTATAACAAGCTGTTGAAGAAAGTGAAGAAGTGAGGTTGGTTTGTGATGTTCTTTTTATGGGGCCATGAAATCAGGAGTAGAAAAAAACTCCCTCCTTGAGGAGGGATAAAGGGAGGTGATTATTTATTTCTCAAACAATAAATACCAAAAGCTATTTTCTCTTTAACATTGTTAAGGTCATTCAAAACTTCATTCTCAGAAAACCTCATAAATACATATCCTAATTTTTCTAAATTACTTTGGCGAATAGCATCAATATTTCCTTTAAATGAGTGTGAAGAACCATCAATTTCAATAATTAAATTAATTTCAGGTGCTAAAAAATCAACGATATAATTTACAATCGGCCTTTGTCGAAGAAATCGTTCGCCTGTTAACTTTCTGGACAGCACGTTTTTCCATAAACACTTTTCAGCCTTAGTAGATTTATTAGACCGAAGATTTCTTGCGTATTCCTTAAGCTTTTTATTATAATGATTGTTAGAAAACATTATTTTTTTCAGGAAAACGTAAATTCTAAAATCATCGTTTAAATGAAAGATAAAACTCCTACTTTTCACACTCCTTAATCCTACTTTCCTCCAGCTGGCGGACAAGGCAAAGGAGAAAAATAAACCCAAAAACCTCCTTGGTTAATTACTAAGTAAATTTCACCCTCCTTAATCCTCCCTCAAGGGAGGAAAATAATTGTTCACCCTGCTTTAGGAGGGATTTAAAAATCCGGGTGTGGGTTTAACCTACACCCGGATTAAATACTACGCATTCAACACCCCTCGCGAGATTACGATCTTCTGAACTTCTGAGGTTCCTTCGTAAATCTGGGTGATTTTCGCATCGCGCATGAGGCGCTCCACGTGATATTCTTTCACAAAGCCATAACCGCCATGAATTTGTACCGCCTCCACGGTTTGTTCCATCGCGACTTTTGAGGCATACAATTTCGCCATGGCACTGGATTGGTCGTAGTTTCTTCCTTGGTCTTTGTCCACCGCCGACTTGTACACCAACATGCGCGCAGCTTCAACTTCTGTGGCCATGTCAGCCAATTTAAAGGCAATCGCCTGGTGCTTGTAAATTTCTTTTCCGAAGGCCTGGCGCTCTTTTGCGTAGGCTACAGACAATTCTAACCCTCCGGCAGCAATTCCTAAAGCTTGTGCGGCGATTCCGATGCGTCCACCGCTCAACACTTTCATGGCAAACTTGAATCCAAAACCGTCCTCGCCAATACGGTTTTCCTTAGGAACCTTTACATCGTTGAACAACAGGGTATGCGTATCGCTACCCCGGATGCCCATTTTGTCTTCCTTAGCACCTACCACAAATCCTTCCATGCCGCGCTCAATGATGAACGCGTTAATTCCTTTGTGCCCCAACTCCACATTCGTTTGTGCGATAACTAAATAAATAGAAGCTGAAGAACCATTCGTTATCCAATTTTTGGTGCCATTCAACAAATAATGGTCTCCTTGATCAATCGCAGTAGTGCGTTGCGAAGTAGCGTCGGATCCAGCCTCTGGCTCGGACAAGCAGAAGGCGCCAATTTTTTCTCCTTTAGCAAGCGGGACTAAGTATTTTTGTTTTTGTTCTTCCGTTCCGAATTTTTCAAGACCCCAACAAACCAAGGAGTTGTTCACCGACATACAAACGGAAGTAGAGGCATCCACTTTGGAAATCTCTTCCATGGCCAACACATACGATAGGGTATCCATCCCCGAACCTCCCTCTTTTACCGCTAAATGCTCTTCGGTCAACTCAAAATGCATGATGTGTTTATTTGATGATTATTTTTACAAAATTAAGCTATTTTTCTATTGATTAATTTACATTCCACCGAGGAAAAAAGAATTATCGGCCTCATGTCGGGCACCTCGCTTGATGGTTTGGATATCGCTTGCGTGGTTTTTCCCAACGAAGCCAAAAACCCTCGTTTTACCCTCGAGCATGCCGAAACCGTACCCCTCCCCCAAGACCTTTTATTGGAACTGGAAACTATTGAAGACCTCAGCGCGCGCTTGGTGTTTCAGTTAAACCAAAAATTGGGGCTTTTTTACGCCAAATCGGTTACTTCTTTTCTCGATAAATATTCTATTCCTTTCGGTAACGTAGACGCCATTGCTTCCCACGGACAAACCGTTTTCCACCAACCGGTACAAGGATTTACCGTTCAATTAGGGTGTGGTGCCACCCTCGCCTACCATACGGGGATACCGGTAATCAACAACTTTCGTTCGCTGGATGTCGCTGCAGGAGGACAAGGCGCACCGCTCGTTCCGCTGGGGGATTCTATGCTTTTTGGGAACGAAGCAGCTTCTTTTCTAAATATCGGAGGATTCACCAACCTCAGCTTTTGTGATAATGGTACACACACGGCTTTCGACGTTTCCCCTGGGAATCTTCCCCTGAACCGTTACGCGCAACTGCTGGGAAAAGGGTACGACGAAAACGGCCTAATCGCCGCGGCATCCACCCCAGATAACGCATTGCTCTCCAAGCTCAACACATTACCTTTTTATGCGGTTTCCGGCCCTAAATCCTTGGGAAGCGAGTGGCTACATGACGTCTTTTATCCCTGTATTCCTCCGGACATCGCTCCGGAAATTGCTTTGGCCACACTTACGGAGCATATTGCCATGCAGTTGGCGGCGGTACTGAAGTACAACGCGTTACCCAGCGTCATGGTAACAGGGGGTGGCGCATTAAACCAGCATTTAATGGAACGGCTGAAGGCCCATTACTCCGGTAAGGTGGTTATACCATCGAACGAGTGGGTGCATTTCAAAGAGGCCATCATCTTTGCCTTTTTAGGATATCGGTTTTTGAGGCGTGAATTCAACTGTCTGGCTTCGGTGACGGGCGCCTCGAAAAATGTATGCGGCGGAACCCTGCATTACCCGGAATAAAGCCTTATTCACAGGAAATACCTGAGAAGTTTCCGAATCACTCAAAATGCGAAAAGCGCTAATGTATATCTTTGTCCAAAGATATTTGAATGGCCGTTGTCTTAGTCTTGCTTTTCATTTTAGGATATGCACTGATTGCTACCGAACACGTGCACCGAATCGATAAAGTAATTCCCGCATTGCTTATGATGGTGCTTGCTTGGGG
>RFQF01000018.1 GCA_009925805.1 Flavobacteriia bacterium
ATAAAATACATGACGAAGGTTCGGGAAAAAATTGAAAATAGCTACCCCGGAGTGGAAGTTCGGGCCATGAATATTGGAATGATTGAATCGGAAGAGGCACCAATTGAGATGTTTCTTTCATCCGATGACAACGAGATTCTTCTATCGGAGGCCCGAAGGCTGAAAAATTTCCTGGATGGCGTAAAAGGAGCTAAAGATGCCTACATATCGACCGACGACGTCACACCGGAAATTCGTATAGAACTCGACCGAAATAAAATGGGGCAATTGAGTTTACCCATCGCCACCGTAGGCATGCAACTTCAAAATGCCCTAAGCGGAAATGACGACATCAAATACGATGACCAAGGACAAGAGTATGGAATTCGAGTGATGGTGGACCGTTATGACCGAAAAAATTTGGAAGACTTGTCCTCCATGGCTTTCATGACCAACGATGGAAAAATGGTTCGTTTGGAAGAATTTGCAAAAGTGACCATGGAAAATGGAAACGGCTCGCTGGAACGAAAAAACCGAGCCAACAACACCACGCTTCGCTGTTGGGTATTGGGAAGAGCCTCCGGAAATGTGGCACAAGATATTGATGCTTACCTGAAAAAAGAGCCCTTAAACGCAGCCGTTAAACTGAAATGGGGAGGCGAAGTAAAACGACAAAAAGAATCCATGGGTTCCTTAGGTACCGCCATGGGCATCGGAATTATCTTGGTTTATCTTATCATGGTCGTGCTTTACGATAATTTTATTTACCCGTTTGTTGTCCTTTTTTCCATCCTGGTATCTCTTGTGGGAGCAGTCTTGGCCTTGAGTCTTAGCGCTTCCAACATGGGAATATTCACCATGTTAGGGATGCTCATGCTCTTGGGATTGGTTGCTAAAAATGCCATTCTAATCGTCGATTTCACCAATCATTTAAAAGCGGAAGGTCATAAAACCAAAGATGCGCTATTGGAAGCGGTCCGCACGCGGATGCGACCGATTCTCATGACCACTATCGCCATGGTCTTTGGAATGATTCCCATTGCTATTGCCAAAGGTTCAGGTGCTGAATGGAAAAACGGGCTAGCGTGGGTTCTTATTGGCGGCTTAACCTCTTCGATGTTTCTAACGATCATTGTAGTACCTATGATTTACAGCACCGTTGACACCCTAAAAGATTGGATTGCCAAACGACGCAGTACGTCGAGCCCAAAACCGGTGGAAATTTAATGGCAGATGTGTTCGGATTTCAACAGATCCATCACGTTTTTTACCGGGCTGAAAACGCTAGAAGGAATTTCAACGAAAAGGCTATTCCAATAAAACATGGAACCGTTCCATAACCCAGGCTTTTCTAGATAATAAACGGTTTTTCCGAAATGATTTTTCTTGACAGCCATGGACATGTCTTCTTTCACAAAAGCGCTAAATTCATAGCGATTTCCATCCCTATCGAAGGGTGACGCCACCATCATCACCGGATTAAAGTGCGTACTTTCCGCCAAGAGCGCTAGATGAATCGGGTCAATCTGTGATTTTTCAATGATCTGTTTAGAATTATAGCCTCCATCCTTGCACCAAAAAGGTCCTCCACCGGCCATACCTTCGTTTCGAACCATCCCGCAAACTCTCAGGGGGCGTTTTAGTACCGCCAAAATGTGTTCCCAAGAAGCGTTCGCCAACCCAGGGTCAAATAGATGGAAGCGTTCATTCAAATCATGGAACCGTTGGATTTCTCGTAAATCAATGACGTGTTTTATTTCTTGTTGAACCTCAAGAAACAGTCCTGAAAGCACCTCCCAGTATTGGTTTATCTCCGAATCGCGCCCAGGGCATTGCACATTATCGATGTTTTTTATCAAGACCAACTCAGTCGAAACGCGGTTCAAATTTTCCAATAAGGCTCCATGACCGGATGGCCGTTTTATGTATTCCCCGGAAGGATAGGTCAGGACCTGTTGAAATTCATCGTATACGAAGGAATCGCTCTCCGGCGACTGAATTGAAAGATGCACTTGAACGGGAATTGAGGTTAAATGTTCCTCGATTTTAAGTTGAACCGCCGCTGCATGCTCTTGTTGCACGGTAAAATGAAATTCCTTGACTTTTTTGGAGAGATTATACCCTTGTTGCAGGTGCCCTTCCAAAGGGGAATACAACTTCCCGCGAAGGTTGTGAAAAGGGAAAAGTGCCTTGGGAATATTCGAGAAATTGAGTCCCTTCGCTCCTAATAAATACTCGCAAAACGCGAATAAATCCACCTCAGAGGTTGCTATGCTTTTCTGCCATTCCTCAGAGATTAATGGGAAGAATGCAAAATTGGAAAGTTCAGAAAAGAATAAACGCACCTCGTCTGTGGACTCTTGTCCCATAGTTCCCAAAAATTGCTGGAGAAAATCAAACATTCTCGATCCTGAACCCGATGCAGGGATGAAGAAAGCCAGGCTCGATGCATCATCATGAAAAACAGACCGATAGCGCTCCATGGAAACCTCATCCAACGATAAAATTCCGTCTTCCACGGTGCATGCTTTCACAATATGGGGCATAGCGAGTGAAGCGAATAAACGATCGCGTTGTTGGGAAATCAATGTATCTTTATCAACGTTCATCAAGTATTGGTGGAAATTTAGGCCGCATGAATTTAGTCCTCGAAGGTATAAAATATCGATTACACGCCAAAAAAAGGCAAGGCATCCACTCGCCTTTTGTATATGCATTGGCCGACCGTGCTTTGCGTGAAAAAATTCCGGAAAAGGTCAACAGCCTCCTCAAGGCCTTCGATATCGAACAAAACCTCAATCGACAAATGATTGATTTTGAAGATTTTGGTGCAGGATCAAAACGGTTAGGCAAGCAACGCAGCGTTCGGGAAATCCATCGCTTCAGTTCCTCTAAAAAATACAGCAAATTACTTTTCCGATTGGCCCACTTTTATCAACCTCAGAGGATTCTAGAGCTTGGGACTTCCTTGGGGCGTGGCACCTTATCCTTGCATTTAGGCCATCCAACTGCCAAAATTTTCACGCTGGAAGGCTGCCATGCCGTCGCTGAAATTGCTGAAAAAAACCTCAAGCAATGGGCGATAAATGCGACCAATATTTCAGTGATTCACGCCAAGTTCCACGATTTTCTTTCACAGTCTAACCATCAACCCTTTGATTTAATCTACCTTGATGGCCATCATGACGGAGAAGCGCTGCTTCAATATTGTAGCATGTTGGAACCTTGCATGCACGAAAATACGCTGCTGATACTGGACGACATACGCTGGAGCGCCTCCATGAAGCGGGCATGGATAACCCTGCTTGAATCGCCCATTTACCATGTAACCATTGATTTTTTTCGAATGGGACTGCTACTTAAACGTCCAATGCAATCCAAAGAGCACTTTATACTGCGCGGCTAAAAAACCGGCTTGATATGCTTCAGCATGGATCCAGTATCAATTTTTTTAGTTTTGGACACTTTTACGTTCTTCTCGGATTTTAGCTCATATACTCCCGCAGATATTGCTTCCGAATTCTGCGCATTTCCCTTGAATGAAATGGCTTGAGGTTTGGTTTCTTCCTTCGCTAAATCCCTTCTTGCGAAATCTTCCGTAGCCCCCTCCGTTAGAAGCGAAGGACGTAATGCATCGGCCTCTGAATTTTGATACAATTTCGGTTTGTTCATTTTTAGGCGTTTGAGGTCCCTTGGCAACCTTGGGTGAATTATTGCCATTTCCCCGGTTGGTGGTCCATGGGAAAAGCAGGAAAATGACTCCAATGACCGCCGCTGCAGCCAAGATAATATAGGTAAGACGAAACCTTTTGACTTGCTTTTGTGGTGCGGGCTTTGTATATGTTGCATCGAAGAGCGCGTCGAGGTTCGTGCGAATATGCGCAGGCGGGGGTTCCGGCAAGGATTGTTCGCTTAGTTCAAGCAACCCCTTCAGCCGAGCAAAGGAGGCCTCATCGTTGCACAAATCGGCCAATGCTTCTTTTTCAGAGGTACTTAAGGCGGAATAACTCGTTTTCTTAAAAATCCAATCCATTTCGTTCATATTAAGCGTATTCAAACATGTGTAACGTATCGGCCAGTTTTTTTATGGCGTAAAAAAGCCGTGACTTAACGGTTCCTTCATTGGCTTCGGTAATCTCAGCAATTTCCTTAATGGATAACCCATCCATGTGTTTCAGTACAAAAACTTGGCGATGTTTTGTATCGAGTTTCATGAGGGCTTCCGTTAGCGCGTCACGGAATTGCCTTTCGTGGACCTCCTTTTCAACGTTCGCGTCGGATGACAACGAATAAAATTGTTCCACCCCGTTTACAGTTCCCTTGCGCACCTCATTGCGCTTAAATTCATTTTTGCACAAATTGGAGGCTATGGTATAAACCCACGTTTTGAAAGTACGTTCGGTGTCGAACAATCCGGGTTGGGTGATTATTTTAGCAAAAAGGTCTTGAAGCAGGTCTTGAGCACGCACTTCGTTGTACCAAAGCATTTTGAGAATATAACCGTAAAGTTTATCGGAATAGCGGGTGTAAAGTTCATTAAAGGCCAATTTTTCCCCTTGCTGAATGGCCAGCATGAGGTCTTCGTCCGAATAATCCACAAACCCCGTTTTAACTATCCTCATCGTTCTGGAGCTTTGCGCTTTTTTATCTTACTTTTCTTGGCATCGATGGTACTTCTTTCCTCTTTGGAAACCTTGTCCGATAATTGTTCCACGGTTTCAATCATGGGAAGATAATTGTCTTTCAGCGATTCGAAGGCGGCATCCGCTTCGTTTCCGCAATCCAAATAATGTAAGGATTTCATCAAAGCTTGATTTTTCTCCAAAATAAGCTCTTCATCGAAGGAATTTGGATACATGAAAACCAATCCTAACGGAACCAGTTCGTTTTGGAAAGGAACTAAGTAAGCCTTGGGAATGGTCATGGAAAAGGCGAACTTCTTGGTTGGATTGGCATTCACGAAGGCTTGGAAAAACGCAACGTCGACCGTTGGTTGTTCGGGTACAGTGATGCCGCGAAGCTCCAATAATTTTCGATATTGAGGACTTTGTAAAAATTCCAAAGAAACCAGTACTATTTCGGAATTTGTATTTTTAATCAGTTCTTGTGCGACGCCAAAGCTATCCCAACGCCCATGCGTTACTAATAAACTGTTGCTTGGGGTACTGGATACGACATCATGCGCATAGCACTGCACATCTTTTGGAAAAAACCCTAAGGAATCCAGGAGGTTCATTCTGCTGATTAAATTAACACTATCCCCAACAACGAAGGCATTGGCCGCCCACAATTCGAGAAGGTTTCGGTCATTCGGTTTGGCCTTAATTGCCCGATCCAGTAGGAAACTGTTCGATGCATTATAGTTGTTTAAATCGTAAAACATAGCGCCGTTTATGGGGTCAGAAGGAAGGTTTTTGTTGGCATTTTGGTACAATTGAAGTAATTCTGACTGTTGTTTAACGGTAGGAGAACGCGATTCGAGGTTTTTACGACTGTTTTCTTTAACCGTATTGAACAATTGTATTTGTTTTTCGTGTTCGAGCCGATTCGTGGGAGCCACTGGGAGTTCATACTTTACGGCATCCTTTGAATCCGTAGAATCATACAACGGAAGGGCCACTTTCCCTTGGGCGGGAGTATATTCGTTATTACTTGAGTTATTCTTAGGTATTTGAGCCATTATTCCGAACGAACTGACTCCAACAATGACCATGAGGTAAAAGCGATTATTTTTCATACGCACGACCTTACAACCTAAAATTCAAAAGGTTCAAGACCTAAAGGTAAATCAATAATTGACTCAAATAATACGTAAGTTTGTACGTTATTCTCGGGCATGAAAAAAATCGTCTATTTCTTATGCAGTACCCTACTCCTTCTAGGAATTGTCCAAGCTGTAACCGGATGCAAAAAATTCACTCCTTTTTCCTTGGACCACCTATCGTTTTCAAAAGATACCGTGGTTTTTGATACGGTTTTTACCACTATTGGATCTACCACCCAACAATTTAAAATTTACAATCCTTCCAATAAATCGGTGAAAATTGAACAAATTGAACTGATGGGTGGGGCGAACTCTCCTTTTAGGATCAACATTGACGGCATCAAAGGGACATCCTTGGAAGCAATGGTGATCGAAGGAAAAGACAGTTTGTATGGGTTTGTTGAGGTTACCCTTTCCATCAACAACCAAAACCTACCTATAATTGTAGAGGATTCCATTCGATTTCGCACCAACGGTAAAGACCAGTATGTCAAACTTGCTGTTTGGGGGCAGGACATGTATTTTCATTATTCAAATTTTCAAAACCAGGTCTTTGATTTCAATGAGGGAACATGGCCCAATGATAAACCGCATGTGATTTATGGAGCGGCAGTGGTGGATTCGGCCAAAACGCTCACCATTCCAGCAGGCACGAACGTCTACTTGCACAAGAACGCGCTGTTATATGTGTACAAAGGGGCGTTGCAAGTTCAAGGAACCCTGCACCATGAAGTAGTATTCCAAGGAGATCGACTTGAAGCCAATTACGATAAGGTTTCCGGTCAATATTATGGGATATTTTTTCGGGAGGCCTTACCTTCTACTATCAATTATGCCATCATAAAAAACGGAACCTCAGGGGTGCATTTATACCATGAAGATCCAAGCAACACGGGATATACACTTCAACTTACGAATACGCGCATTTTTAATATGTCCAGGTACGGTGTTTTTATTTATTCAGGAGCGAAAGTCCGAGCAGAAAATTGCCTTATTTCACAAAACGAAACCCATGCACTTCTCGTGCTTGAAGGCGGAGATTTTAATTTTAATCATTGCAATTTATTAGGTTATGGTGCTGCCAAAGGCCCTGCGGTGGGAATAAGCAATTATTATACAAATCCTCAAACAGGGGTAACCAATGTGGGGTCAATAGGAGAAGGAACATTAACAAATTGTGTGCTTTACGGAACCACGGATTTTAACCTAGCCTTGGATACTTTGTCAATGAACGGTGTAACCCTTCACTTTCAGTTTTCCAACTGCCTTATTCGGTCTGATTCGGTTTTCAACGAACCTTACTATTCCAATGTGCTTTGGAATCAAAACCCCTTGTTTAATGATGTAACCCAAGGAGATTTTCTTTTTTCGCCAAATTCTCCCTTAAATGGAAACGGCTTTTTTACAGGTCTTGGTTTGGATATTTTAGGAAATCCGCGTCAAAACCCTCCCGATATCGGCGCAGTAGAATTATAAAAAAGGCCACCCATAGGTAGCCTTCAACGATCAAAAAATGCAACGATTTTTAGGCGTTTGCATTCATGTTATCCAATACGTCCATCACGCTTTTTACTGCTTCCGCCGATTCGGCTAACAATGCTTTTTCGGCATCGTTTAAATGCAATTCAATGATTTTCTCAATACCGTTTTTCCCTAAAACTACGGGAACACCGAGGTAAATATCCTTCATCCCATACTCGCCCTGTAACCAAGCGCATACTGGGAAAATGCGTTTTTGATCGCGCACAATGGCCTCTACCATTTGAGCTGCGGCAGCACCCGGAGCATACCAAGCGGAGGTTCCAAGTAGCTTAACAATTTCTCCTCCACCAAATTTTGTTCGTTCAATGATTTCATTGAGTTTCTCCTCTTCAATTAGTTCGGTAACAGGAATGCCGGATACGGTTGTATACCGAGGAAGCGGAACCATAGTATCGCCGTGACCCCCCATCAGTACCGCCTGAATATCTTTGGGAGAAACATTGAGTTCTGAGGCTAAGAAGGCCCGATATCGAGCTGTATCCAAGATTCCCGCCATTCCAAATACTTTTTTCGAATCCATTTTGGCGTTAAGGAAGGCACAATACGTCATAACATCCAAGGGATTAGAAACCACGATGATGATGGCATTGGGAGAGTGTGCAACAATGTTTTCGGTTACCGTTTTAACAATTCCTGCATTGGTGGCAATTAAGTCGTCTCTCGACATTCCCGGCTTTCTAGGTAACCCCGAAGTAATTACCACAACATCCGAATCCTTGGTCATACCATAGTCGTTGGTAGAGCCCACGGTTCTCGAATCGTAAAGATTGATCGGCGCTGTTTGCCAAATATCGAGTGCCTTTCCTTCCGCAAAGCCTTCTTTTATATCCAATAATACAATTTCGTTCGCGATTTCTCGAGAAGCCAAAACATCTGCACAGGTAGCACCAACATTGCCTGCACCAACAACCGTTATTTTCATGAAAGTAATTTTTAGTGAGTTTTAAATCCTTGCGAAAATACAATAAGTCCGTAATTTTAGGAAGAATTTCCAAAAGATTCATGGAATTTATTTCCACGTGAAGCAACGTGTAAAAGAAACCGAACGTAAAGCGATTAAAACCTTGGATAACCTAAAAGAACTTGTTGAAGCGTGTATTCGAAAGGAGCGAAAAGCACAACATCGTTTTTTTGAGTTGTATTACGGTAAAATGATGTCGGTTTGTTTACGTTACATCAAAGACCGTGACAGCGCTCAGGAGGTACTTCAAGATGGTTTTATAAAGGTCTTTGACAAATTGGAGTTATTTGATTTTCGCGGGTCCATTGAAGGATGGATGCGCCGAATTTTTTCGAATACGGCTATCGATGCTATTCGAAAAGCAAAGCGCAATCCTTTTTTGTCGGACAACGACAACGATTTCAAAGATGTTGGCGTAAATCAAATGGAGGAAAAAGAAGATCTAGAGGCCCTGCAATTATCCTATGAAAAAGCATTGGACTGTGTTGATCAACTTTCCCCTGCCTACCGTACTGTTTTCAATCTCTATGTTTTCGAAGAATATTCGCATAAAGAGATTGGTGAAATACTCGGAATAAGCGAGGGAACCTCAAAATCCAATTTAGCCAAGGCCCGTATGAACTTGCAAAAAATGTTAGAAAAAAGAAACGTACACAAAGTATAAAACGGATGAGTAATATTGATGATTTATTTAAAAAGGTCTTAGATTCCCATAGTGAGCCTTACGATCCTGCGGCCTGGGAAAATCTATCCAAACGTCTTGATCAATCCATCAAACCGGGTAAAAATCCCTTTCTAAAATGGGGAATTCCGAGTGTAGCAATCATCGTAGGTGCTGCGATAGCTTGGTATTTTACCTCGGTTGAACCTCAACGAACAACTCAGGTTGCCCAGGGTCCGAAACAGAATTCTTCCGTGTCAACAAACGCGAAAGAGGCACAAGGAAACTTTAAAAAACCTTCACAAAAAAAGGAAACTCTACCCAACGTTCCCAAGATTTCCTACCTGGAAAACCAAAACTCCAATACTACCAATCCTAAGGTTTTACCCCTTACAAATACTTCGAATGACGTTGCTGTTGTTAAAAGCCATGAGTTGCCAACTTCTGAAAAACTAATTCCAGCAGAACCGCAAACCGGGAAGCTTGATCAAGACCCTGTAATTGTGGACGGGCCAAAAACAGTGAGTAATTTCAAAGCGCTAACTCTCCCAACGTGTGCAAAGTAGAGACCACGAACGATAACGGGTGCCGAGGTAAAGTTTCGGAGACCTTTTATGTTAGCGACGACTATAATTTGCTGGCGGTCAATGCCTTCGAACCATTATCCCAAGATACTCGAAAAAGCGTCTTCATTCCTTACGCTTTGACCCAAAGAAATACACCGTTCAAAATGATCGTGATCGATCCAAGCGACGGTGGAATTGTTTTTGAAACTTCCGATGCGCAAATGCCTTGGGATGGAGTGGATAAACGCAACGGGAAATTGGCCGAAACGAACAAGGCCTACATTTGGAAAGTAAACATAACTAAGCCAGAGCCCGGAGAAAAAGTAGACTATATTGGCACAGTAGTTAGAATGTAAAAAATACCTCTCCAGAATAAATGAGTAAGGATAATTCTCAAAAAATTATCCTTATTTTTGTTTATTGTCAAGGTTTAAATGCAGGTAATTAAACGCCTTCCGATCCATTTATCGAATCAAATTGCTGCGGGCGAGGTAGTTCAACGCCCTGCTTCAGTAATAAAAGAATTGCTTGAAAATTCCATTGATGCAGGAGCAACGGAAATCGTAGTGACCGTTCGAGAGGGAGGAAGAACCCTGCTTTCTATTTTAGACAATGGAACTGGAATGAATTCCGAAGATGCCTTACTTTGCTTCGAACGGCATGCGACAAGTAAATTACATACCATTGATGATTTATTTCAATTAGGAACAATGGGTTTTCGTGGGGAGGCCTTGGCCTCGATCGCCGCGGTGTCTCAAGTAACTTTGAGAACTAGAATGTCGGATTCTCCTACCGGAATACAAATACGCTATGAGGGAGGAGCACTTGTAAGCCAAGAAGAAATAGTATGCCCGAAAGGAACATTGATTGAGGTGAAAAACCTTTTTTACAACATTCCTGCGAGGAGGAATTTTCTTAAATCCGATGCTATCGAATTTAACCATATTGAGGATGCATTCCTTTGCATCGCTATAGCGCATCCGGAAGTTGCCTTCATTTTACACAATAATAACCGCCTTTGAAGGGTTAATACCTGAAAAAACCCATCCCGCTTACTTCATTTTCTTTGAAATCAATCCTCGAAAAATTGATGTAAATATTCATCCTACCAAAACCGAAATCAAGTTTGATGAAGAGCGATTCATCTATTCGTTGCTCTTGAGTACCATACGTCAATCCTTGGGGAAATTCAATTTGTCTCCGAGTTTAGACTTTGAATTAGAGACCGCCTTTGTTTTGCCTTCTAGTTTTCGACAGCAACCCCCTCAAGAACCTATTATACGTGTAGATCCGAATTTCAATCCATTTCAATCAGGTAACTCCAAGGAAAAATCCTTCAGTGCTGCCATCCAAAATGAAGGGTTCGGGGCCGCTCCTCCAAAGGAGGTTGATTGGCAAGCATTTTACCAGGTAAAAGAAGAAATGGGTTCGACAAATCGAATACCTGAATTATCTGAGAGTGCTTCGGTTGAGTTTATTCAATCGGGAAAATACCTCCTAGCACCGGCAACGAATGGTTTCCTCTTGATAGATACAAAACGGGCGGTTGAGCGCATTTTGTACGAGGAACATATTCAAGCGTTTGTCAAAAAACCATTGCATGTACAAATGCTTCTTTTTCCCATTGAAAAAACACTGGAAAGCCCGGAGGCGCGCATCCTCTTGGAACATTCATCCTTGCTCGAACAGTTAGGGTTTAATTTTGAACTCAAAGACCGTTTACTGATCTTATCGGGTGCGCCTGAAATGCTTCAAGAGGATGGAATTCTGTCCTGTTTTGAAATGCTTCTTTTCCGGTTAGAAACCCAAGACCAGCACCACGAAGATCTCGCGCATATTTTGATGGCAGAAATAGTAAAAAGTGCTGCGAAACATCATAAAGTAGCGAATAAAAGCGAAATGAACCTGTTGATAGAACAATTATTTCGCTGCCAAGAACATCACATTTCGCCGAATAATGAACAGATTTTAACCCTACTTCGTACCGAAGATTTAACCCATTTTTTACCCTAACATGCTTAACAATATCCCACAGGTTACTAAGAACTTACTTATTATCAATATTTTAATTTTCGTTGTGACCTGGTTGTTGGAAGCCCAAGGAATCGATTTAAAGGCCGTTTTGGGTACGCATTATATCGGGTCTCCCCTATTCCAACCATATCAAGTGATAACCCACATGTTTGCCCACGACGGTTTTTGGCATATTTTAATGAACATGTGGTTATTCGTAATGCTCGGTGGGTATTTGGAACGGCTGTGGGGAGCGAAACGCTTTTTTATCTTCTTTTTATTGTGCGGTTTTGCTGCGTTTTTACTTCAAAATGCGATTACCGCCTACGATATTTTCAACCTTAGAGCGAAATTATCCGCACAAGGTTTTGACGTTTCGACCTTGGATTATTATATAAAAAAGGAATCGGACATTCAAGCATGTTTCTCTGAAATCGCTAATCATTACCACTTATCTATTATACCTGATGATTTAGCCTATTATGTGGCCAATTCCTATTCTACCATGTTGGGAGCTTCGGGGGCCGTTTTTGGGGTTCTTGCGGCTTTTGCTATTCTTTTTCCAAATCAAGAGTTCATGTTGTATTTCGCTATTCCGGTTAAAGCAAAGTATTTAGTAGGAGCCTATTTCCTATTCGAAGTATTCATGGCATTCCAAAACGATCCTAGCGACCGGGTTGCCCACCTGGCGCATGTGGGTGGAGCAATTATGGGTGCTGCCATTGTATTGTATTGGCGAAAAACGGATCGCAACCATTTTTATTGATTCATATGAGTAACCGGTCATTGTTGGATGAATTAAAGTACCAAGTAACGAACGGTAAAATGACGGTTCGTTTAATTTTTTTAAACCTGGGCGTTTTCATCGTCATTGGATTTTTCTACCTATTGCAATCTGCTGGAGCTATTGAATTCAACTTAGAGCCGATCGTTCGTTTCCCAACCGACGGAATGTCTTTGTTAAGAAATCCATGGACCTTGATTTTTTCCATTTTTGGACATTTCAGTTTGAATCATTTGTTTTTTAATATGCTGTTTTTGTTTTTTTCTGGGCTTATGTTTGAACAGCTTTTCGGAGGTAGTAAACTGCTGATTTTATATATCGTTGGAGGAATAACCGGCAATCTTTGCGAATTATTATCTTCCGTACTCTTACCTGGTATTTTTCCTCCTCATTTCGTCATCGGTGCAAGTGGTTCCATCATGGCCGTCTTTTCCGCGGTTGCTTTTTATCGACCAAAAACATCGGTGAATCTTTTTGGGATTTTTCCGCTCCCCATTTATGTGCTCGCCTTGTTTTTTTTAGCGAAGGACCTCATAGGTATTGGGGCACACGATGAAATCGCACACTTCGCACACTTGGGTGGAGCATTCATAGGTTTTCTTGCGCAACATAATCCTTCAAGCCGCACCAACCTGTTGAACCTATTGGGAAGCATCATACAGCCATCACGTCAACATCCGAAAAAAACCGCGGTTCGATATCAAACCGATGATGAATACAATGCTGCAAAAAGCAACAAACAAGCGAAAATTGATCAGATTCTTGATAAAATTTCCAAATCCGGTTATGAATCGTTAAGTCGTGAAGAAAAAGACTTTCTGTTTAATCAAGGAAACCAATGAATCGGCTGTGGGTATTTCTTTTGGGGATGTTTTCCTTGATGCTCTTGATTTCTATGGGGGCCCCATACTTTCACCCTGAAACCATTCCCTTTCTCCCCTTCCTCGGATTACTTTTTCCGATATGGGTCCTACTTACGCTAATACTTACGATAGGGCTTTATTTCAAAAAAAATAGGTTTTATTATTGGGGTGTTTTCATGATGTTAATCAGTTCGTCGTACCTTCTAAAGATTGTAGGTCTTTCGTTTTTTGAATTTTCAAGCCCGAAGTCGCCGATTAAATTGATGAGCTACAATGTGCGCCTTTTTGGTTTGTATGACGATAGCACAACAGCAACACGCGATAAAATTTTTCAATTCATCCGAACTGAAAATCCGGACATTGCTTTTTTTCAAGAGTATTACCGCCAAGATAAACCCACTGAATTCATTACCTATGATTCTATACACGCCATTTTAAAGGCAAAAGATTATCATGAACGAAGTGCCCACAACAATCATGGTCACCGTAATTTTGGGATTTCCATTTTCTCCAAATTTCCCATGATCGCTCGAGGAGACGTGATATTTGAAAATCAAGGAATGATGGATTTCAACTTTTGCATTTTTGCTGACATTGTGGCTCACCAAGATACGTTTCGGGTATATAACGTGCACTTGCAATCCATCCGTTTGAGCGAACCGGGCAACACAAGAGAAAAAACAGGTTTTTTTTCCAATATATATGTCGCACTTGGGAAAATGCGCGGCGCATACGAAAAACGGGCAGACCAAGCACGCAAAGTCATTGAACACATGCAGAGTTCTCCGTATCCTGTTATATTATGCGGAGATTTTAATGATACCCCTATTTCCTATACGTACGAGCAATTCAACAAATCATTGTCCGATGCTTTTCTTGCTTCCAACTGGGGCTTAGGAAGTACTTATATTGGAAAAATTCCCGCAGGGAGAATCGACTATATTTTTCATTCGGAAAATGTACGTTCCTACGAATTTAACGTACACAGCGTTAACTACTCAGACCACCGGCCAATCACCTGTCAAATTGAATTCAACGAAAAATGAAACGAATTCTCATTCTTGATTTTGGCAGCAACAAAGTTCCCCAACTTGAAGCGGTCGTTGGACAATATGCCGATTTTCAAACTGTTTCGTTTAGTGTTTTTCATGACGCCATACTGCCGGATTTCAAGGGGGTTATCTTAAGCGGTGCCCCCATTCTCCTTACCGAGGATGATATTTCGCATTATATCACCGCATTATCTTGGGTCAAAACAACTCCCTTACCTGTTCTTGGGATTTGTTTCGGGCATCAATTGTTAGGAATATTATTCAATGCTCATGTGGCCCGTATGAAGGAATGCAGGTCATTGAACGAAATCGAACATTTTGTCGATTGTCCTCTTCTCGTACATATACCTCGTGTTTTTGAAATGCAAGAGGACCATTGTGAGAGTATTTCCATTCCCGAAGAATTCGAATTGGTAGCCAATTCCGATGAATGTGTCAATGAAGTAATGCAGCACGTGTCAAAAAAGCTTTTTGGGGTACAATTTCACCCCGAAGTTTCAGGAACGCATGGAGCGATTCTTATCGAGAACTTTATTCGTCTTTGTTAGTGTTTTGAGTATCCCTTCCAAATGTTTCGTGCCTTCAGCTATTCTAGCTTAACTTAATCTGCCAACTGGCTATTACAGTCCATTTGTTCTATGAAACACTCCACAATAAAAAAGGCCATCCGAATGGATAGCCTTTCATTCAAAACCAATAAGGTTAATACTTTATGAATTTCGTTGTTTGACTTTCTTTGGCAGAAACCAACTTCACAATGTACGTGCCCACAGGAAGGTCATCGGAATCCAACGACAACTCATTTTTTCCTGCGGCTAAATTCGATTTCTGTAGTTCCTTTACTAAACTTCCCGTTATCGAATAAATACCTACCTCGACGGAGCCTGATTTAGACAACTCAAAACTTAACGTCGTATTTCCTTTTGTAGGATTCGGATAGGTAATCATATTCGAAAGCACCTTGGTATTTGCATTACTGCTGTTCTCACCGATTCCCAAATAGGATGCTGATTTCCAAATTCCTCGGCCAAAGGTACCAATGTAAATTTCTCCCGGTCTATTATTCCCTTCTTGAAAAGTTCTCCAACTTTGACGTACCTCAACCACCATTGTTCCCTCGAACCCGGTAGAGGCATTTTGCCAGGAAACTCCACCGTTTTCGGTATAGAAAACTCCCTCTGAAGTCCCTACAACAATTCGGTTTGCATTATCACGATCAATAATTCCGTCATAGCACGCTGGTTGCCCACCCACAACGATGGAAGGTAAAGCGGTAAACGTTGGTGCCCCGGAAGTCGCATTTAAGGATCTTCGATTTACCCCATTGAAGCCGGCAAAACAAATTATGTCGTCTTGGTTGGATGGATTAACAGCTATTCCTTCGTAGTTTGTGGTCGCGATTTTGGTTGCGGTGGTATAGGACGGTGAAGTGGCTTGGCCCCCGGTTCCAACAAAGCCTACTTTTGAAATGAAATTTGGGTCACTTGAATAAACACTTCCTAACCCATCAATTCTCCAGATACCGTTCGAAGCAGAAACGTAGCAATGCTCTAAATTTTTAGAAAACTCCACATCCACCGAACCGCCTCCGGTGCCTATTCCGCGCGCAACACAAGCCCATTGTACGTTGGTTACAGAAAGACGAAGTGCATTTCTTGTTCCCCAAAGTTCGCCACCGTTGGCATTAACAAACACCAAAAACCAAGACTGAAATGGATCTGCCACACGAAGCGTATCCCAAGTAACGTTATAGATTACCGTATCACCGCCCATAGCCACAGTCTCACCGGTCGCCGGATTCTGTCCATAATTCACCCCACCAACTGTCAGCGCAGGATTGTAATGCAAGGTGTCGTCAAAATAGTAATTGGCAGTAGCAAAGAAACTGATTGAATCTCCGGATGATTTACTTGGAATGCGAATGAGGTCTCCCGTAACATAGTTCTTATTCGCGATATACGTTACTGAATCTTTGGAATTGGGATCAAAATACTCTGCCAAAAAGACTTCCGAGTGAAATGGATGGTTCGGGCTTCCATCGGTTCCTGGTGGGTCATAAGAACTTGGCAGCGTTGGTTCAAACTTCGACCACGTATTTCCTTTATCCCCTGACCTTGAAATGCTGTTGTAGTAAATCGTTGAAAACATAACAGCAGGATTAAAATACGATA
>RFQF01000171.1 GCA_009925805.1 Flavobacteriia bacterium
TTTAGAAAACCTTTAACCTAAGGCGTTCTCTAAATCCTCTAACAAGTCTTCTACCGCTTCTATACCAACACTTAGGCGTATTAAACTGTCCACAACCCCGCTTTTTTCGCGTTCTTCTTTAGGAATTGAAGCATGGGTCATCGTGGCCGGGTGCCCTATCAAGGACTCCACTCCTCCAAGCGACTCAGCCAAAGCAAAAAGATTCACCCTTTCCACCACGCGCAAGGCATCTTCCAAACGATTTCCTTTAAGGGTAAAAGAGATCATTCCACCAAACCCACGCATTTGTTTAGCCGCAACAAGGTGGTTGGGATGGTCCGGAAATCCAGGCCAGTAAACCTGTTCCACTTTTGGATGCTTCGCCAAAAAATGAGCGATTTTCTCCCCGTTTTCACTGTGCCGTTCCATGCGCAAATGCAACGTTTTAATTCCGCGCAAGACAAGAAAAGAATCCATGGGTCCTGCCACAGCACCCGAACTGTTTTGAATGCGATAGATTTCTTGCGCAATCTTTTCATTCTTCGTTACTAAGGCTCCCATAATGACATCCGAGTGACCCCCGAGGTATTTGGTGACAGAATGCATTACAATATCTGCCCCTAGATCCAACGGGCTTTGAAGGTATGGCGTAGCAAAGGTATTATCCACGCATAATAAAGCACCGACACTTTGCGCGATTTCGGCCACCGCTGCGATATCAATAATATTCATCATGGGGTTGGTGGGCGTTTCAACCCAAATCATTTTCGTGTTAGCATTCACCTTTTCACGAATATGGTGAACATCTGTCATGTCTACAAAGTGAAAAACAAGGCCGTATTTTTCAAAGATGGTTTTGAAAATGCGATAGGATCCTCCATATAAGTCATTGGTTGAAATGACCTCGTCTCCCGGATTGAGCATTTTTATCACGCAATCAATCGCTGCTAAACCGGAGGCAAAACAAGCACCAAAGTTTCCATTTTCGATCGCCGCCAGATTTTTTTCCAACGCATGCCGTGTAGGATTTAATGTTCTGGAATATTCATATCCTTTGTGGTTTCCAACCCCTTCTTGCACGTAGGTGGAGGTTTGATAAATGGGAGTCATAATGGCTCCGGTTGCTGGGTCTGGAGACACCCCTTCGTGTATGGCTTTTGTGGCAAATTTCATGATAATAATTTCCCCAAAATTAACAAAAGGAATATTAATTAATCAGTTCTTGAGGATTCCAAAAACAAGCTTGGAAATCTTGGATTTGGTTGTTTACCACCTTAAGGCCCTCAGCTTCCAGTTTTTGTTGCATGGA
Organism: Flavobacteriia bacterium; assembly: GCA_009925805.1. Taxonomy (GTDB): domain Bacteria; phylum Bacteroidota; class Bacteroidia; order Flavobacteriales_D; family Crocinitomicaceae; genus UBA952. Next base: position 1,289 of record RFQF01000171.1, read on the forward strand.
TTCAGGGGGATTAAAATGGATTTTCCCGGTAAGCAATCCCATCCGATTTACCACACGATGGGCCGGCACATCCGGTAAGCCATGGCTAGCATTCATCGCCCAACCTACCATTCTCGCAGCGCTTTTCGCACCTAATGCTTGGGCGATCGCCCCATACGTCGTGACTTTTCCTTTTGGGATTAACCGCACCATCTGATAAACTGTTTGAAAAAAATCCGAGTCTTTTGCCATGCTCAACAAAGATAGCCACGGATATCCATTGAAAAATTTACGAGTAAAAAAAAAGCCGCTTAATGCGGCTTTTATCAGGTATCAATCCTATTAATGTTTGCAGCAATCTTGTTTCATATTACCCCCCATCCATTTTCCGTTTTTGTCAAAATGTGACAAGCAAGCCGCTTTTTCTTCGGGAGTACACCCTTTTTTGTCGCACATTTTAGCACATTCATCCTTGCTCATTTTAGCACACTCATTCATGGCGCATTTCCCGATCATTCGATCATCTACTTTACACATTCCATCACACTTACCTGATTGCAGCTCAGACTTACACATTTTTCCGTCAGACATTCCTTTACAGTGTGCTTCACCATGACATTTCTGTTGCTTTCCATGGCACTCGGTACGCATTTTGCCGCAATGATCCTTCTCCGTAGAAGATGCAGAGCCGTTTCCAAGAATCGGAGCAATGACTAAGCCTACCAAACACGTCAACTTAATTAAAATATTCATGGAAGGACCTGAAGTATCTTTGAATGGGTCTCCAACGGTATCCCCCGTAACTGCAGCTTTGTGCGCATCGGATCCTTTGAAGGTCATTTCACCGTTTATTTCAACCCCCGCTTCGAAGGATTTTTTTGCATTATCCCAGGCGCCACCTGCATTGTTTTGAAAAACTGCCCAGAGCACCCCTGAAACCGTAACTCCGGCCATATAACCTCCAAGCATCTCAGCAATTAATTGGTTGTCGTATCCAAGCAACATTGGAAGTGTAGCAATGAGGATGGGAAACCCTAGGGTTAGCAAGCCGGGTAACATCATTTCTCGAAGGGCCGCTTTGGTAGAAATCTCCACGCATTTTCCATATTCGGGTTTACCGGTTCCTTCCATGATTCCTGGAATTTCTTTGAACTGACGGCGTACTTCGTACACCATGTCCATGGCCGCTTTTCCCACAGAATTCATTGCCAAAGCCGAAAAAACGACAGGAATCATTCCGCCGATGAATAACATGGCTAATACCGGTGCTTTGAAAATGTTGATGCCATCAATTCCCGTAAACGTAACATACGCTGCAAATAAGGCTAAAGAGGTTAAGGCAGCAGAGGCGATGGCAAATCCTTTTCCAGTAGCTGCGGTGGTATTTCCTACGGAATCCAAAATATCCGTACGTTGACGGACTTCCTTCGGCAATTCACTCATTTCTGCAATTCCTCCCGCGTTATCGGAAATAGGGCCGAAAGCATCGATGGCTAATTGCATTGCGGTAGTAGCCATCATGGCAGAAGCAGCAAGGGCTACCCCATAGAACCCTGCTAAAGCGTAGGATCCCCAAATGGCGCTCGCGAACAACAATACGGTGGGAAAGGTTGAAATCATTCCGGTGGCCAATCCTGCGATGATGTTGGTGCCCGCACCGGTGGATGATTTTTGAACTATTTTTAACACCGGTTTTTTACCCAGCCCAGTGTAATATTCGGTAACAGAGGATATAACCCCTCCCACAACAAGGCCTACAATGGCCGCAAAAAACACGCGTAGGGAAGAAATTTCTCGAATACCTTCTCCAAAGAAATTCATTTTCATGGTTCCGGGGAGCATCCAAATCACCAAGCCATAACAGGCCACTGCCGTTAAGGCAATGGATACCCAATTTCCTAAATTCAAGGCCCCTTGAACTTGCTTTTCTTTGGCTTCATTGCTTGAGATTTTAACCAGCAGTGTTCCAATAATGGAGAAAATAATACCCACGCCAGCAATGGCCATAGGCAATAAAATGGGGCCAATTCCGCCAAATTTATCCGCAATCTTTCCTCCCATATCATTGATCACGTAATTACCCAGTACCATGGCGGCCAAGACCGTGGCCACATAGGAACCAAACAGGTCCGCACCCATACCTGCCACATCACCCACATTGTCCCCCACGTTGTCGGCAATGGTTGCTGGGTTGCGCGGATCGTCCTCAGGAATTCCTGCCTCTACCTTACCTACTAAATCAGCACCTACGTCTGCTGCCTTGGTGTAAATCCCACCACCAACGCGTGCAAAAAGAGCGATGGATTCCGCTCCTAAGGAAAATCCAGCTAAAGTTTCCAGAACAATCGTCATATCCTCGGTGCTTGTCCATTTCCCTCCCATGAAAAACTGAAAGAACAGGATAAAAAACCCGGTAAGTCCTAAAACCGCCAACCCTGCTACGCTGAGTCCCATAACGGTACCTCCACCAAATGAAACTTTCAAAGCTTGAGGAAGACTTGTGCGTGCGGCCTGGGTGGTTCGAACGTTCGTTTTTGTGGCAATTTTCATCCCCAT
>RFQF01000172.1 GCA_009925805.1 Flavobacteriia bacterium
GATCAAACCCTAGGCGCGCAGTCGCATAGGCACCAAAAGGTGCCAATTGGAATTGCGAAGTAACTCTGTTATAAAAACGGTCTCCGTTCATGTACTTTCCGCGCGTTTGCCAAGTTCCGTACATGCACCAATATCCAACCACACCCGCATCCAAATAAAAGGACTTTTTCGTTTCCTTTTTACTGCATATTTCTATCATCAAGGGAACGCTCAAGGTTCCATACGAAAAGGTGTTAGATCGATAGTTTTGAACCGTATTTTGAACGGCGAAAAGGGTATCATTCTTTCCCCCAGGAATTGTGGAGGTATGCACTACGTCGAATTGCCCCATTTTAATTGAATTCAAGTTAAATCCAAGCCCTGTGGTCAATCCCAAGTATTGTTTGACGATGGGCAACTTATACTCCATAAAATTAAAACCGAAGCTCGATAAATTGAGGTCGGTAACGTTCCAATACGGATAATCGCTCGGATGATCCAGGAGCAGCGTGCCCATTCCAACATCTAACCCTGCAAAGTGTGGCTTGGGTTTGTCATCCTTATCTTCGTTAGATTTGGTTGATAAATCGCCATTTTGGGAATAAACGCAATAAGCTGTCGTGCACAACATCAAGGATAATAAAAGGTGTTTCATGGTATCTTTTTTAATAAAGGTAAGCATTAAAATGACAAGGTACCCCGCAGCATGAAATTTCTCCCCGCCTGCGGATAGAAAAATCGTTCCGTGGTTTTTTGTCCACCACTTGCATAGGCAAATGCATACCCATTGTTCGAGTACATCTGATTAAAGACATTGTTAACGATTCCTGAAAGCTGGATTACCGTATTTTCTTTGGTTTTGAACGTTTTTCGTAGCCCAAAGGAGGAGTAATTAAAGGCCGGTAATTCACTGGTTTCAATATTGTCCATAAACTGTTTACCGACAAATTTTGAGGTCCAGTCGAGGCTTAGGTTCCAATTGGGAATCGTGTAAGTCAACCCGACTCCCGCGATGACACTGGGCGAAAACGATAAGGTGGTTTGAGCGTAGGTGGTGGCTTGTTGGGTTTGGTAGGGAATGGAATCCAAATAGACATCTAAATAATCCACATAATTCATGGCTTTATTGCGGCTCAAGGTTACATTTCCATGGATCTCCAGGTTTTTATTGCGTTTATACTTAGCCTCAATTTCTATTCCTTGCCGATAACTTTTTTTAATGTTCGTGCGCGTGTAGGCCCCCACGTCGTTGATCTGACCGGTTAACACCAGTTGGTTATCAAAATCCATATGGTATAAGTTCGTCTTAAATACAAGGCCTCGGTCTTGCCATGTATAACCTAATTCAATGTCCGTTAATGCTTCCGATTTTGGACGGCTGCTTGGGGTTGATTCGCGAAAATCCCTGCGCACCGGTTCCCGGTTACTGCGCCCTAGAGAAGCGTAGCATTGATGTTTCGCGCTGATTTGGTAAAAGAGCGCTAATTTGGGATTGAAAAAATTAAAATTTACTGATTGCGTTACCTCTTTCAGCATGCCTGAAACGAAATCAATTCCTAAAAACTGGTAGGTTACATGGCGGTATTGAAGGTCGGCAATTCCTTTGAATTTATGGAAGGATTTCTGAACTTTAAGGTAATGGCTTACTTCCCATTTATTCGCAGATTCGTCGTAATAACGGTCGCCTAAGTTACCCTTAGAAGCAAAGCGCGCCCAAATTACTTCACCAAAGTGCTTACCTCGATAGTCGTTCACTGCCCCCCCGGTAGTGATTTGTATTTTCGTTCCTTGGTAGGTTAATCCATACACCGAGCCCACGAATTGATTATCCAACCACCTCCTGCGAATGAGTTCGGATGTAGCTATCGTATCTCCCCCTAAAATGACCGGGGTTAGATGGTAAAGGCTCAAGGAATCTTCGTTTCGTAATTCTTCGTAATATCCTTTTCCGTGCGTATAGTGCCCCGCGGCATTTGCGACCCACTTGGAATTTTTAAATCGGTGGGTAAGATGGACTTGGAAATTGTCTTGTTGGTAGTGGTCTACCTGATTTTGATAGGTGTAATAGTTATAAGTTCTTCCCGCATTCAACAGATTCTGCCGCTCTGCATCGGTTAATCCATTGCGATCGGCATAAGCGTTTCGGTCCGCCGCGTTACCAAACACTACACTTTCTGGTGTACCGTACCACGATTGATAGGTAATTTCCTTTCCACTGAATGCGACGCCTTTCAACACCGTTTGTTTCCCCACCCATCCTGTGCTTAAATACCATGATTGTAAATTGGAGGATGCGCGATCAATGTACCCTTGAGAACCTATTTTCGATAACCGAGTTTCCACAAAGTATTTTCCTTTTATCAATCCAGTATTCGCTTGTATCGAAGTTTTAAAGGAATTGAACGAACCATAGCTCGCATCCAGTTTAGCAGATGCTTGATCCACAATATCATTTGTTTTCAAATTTAACGAGGCGCCAAAGGCGGCAGCTCCGTTGGTGGAAGCACTTACCCCTCGTTGAAAATCGAGGGATTGGGTAGAAGAGACTAAATCCGGCATATTCACCCAATACACATCGTTGGATTCCGGGTCATTCACCGGGATGCCATTAATGGTGACATTTAACCGTGAAGCATCGATGCCCCGAACGCGGATTCCACTATAGCCGATGCCATTTCCTGCATCGGAAGTCGTCACCACAGAGGGCATTTGATCGAGTAAAAAAGGAACGTCTTGACCGTAATTTTTCGCATTTAACCCTTGTTTATCGAGTTTAGTAATATTCGTAGCCTCCGGAGCTAAACGAATCGAAATACAGGCTACTTCATCCAACTTTTTACTGGACAATGGCAGTACAACCCGCAGGGTGTCGAATGCTTTAGGCATATCCCATTTTCCCCGCCGCTCAGGAACCGTAACTTGGGTGATCCCGTAACCGGGTTGATCAATGGTGAGTATTTCATTCGGCGAGATGTCATTTAAAATAAATTCGCCATTCGTATTCGTACTTACCGTTCTACCGTCGGCCGATTGAACGCGAACGCCCACCAAGGGTTGATTTTTTATATCTGTTACCTTTCCGGTAACCTGAGATTGCGCTACGCTGATGAGCGCATTGAGCAACATTAATCCCACAAACTTAACTTTCATAATATATTACATTATGACAAGCCAAGGGGTAAAACTTGTACGTGATTAAAAAACCTCCTCCCGTCGCAGGCATTACCCTGATCCGGTACAATGGGTATAATCTCAGCCTTTCGGCACCCCTTAGAGAACGGTATAAAGTTAAGGGGAAAAAACAAATAATGTCCATTTTTTCGATAAAAAATGAACATATGGCATTATATGTCCAAGGTTACTTCAAACGTCGTAACAGTTGCGCAATTTGCACGGCATTGGTAGCTGCCCCTTTACGTAAATTATCGGCTACAATCCATAAATTCAAGGTGTTAGCTCGCGTAAAGTCTCTTCGGATTCGTCCCACAAAAACGGCATCCTTTCCTTCGGCAAATTTAGGCATAGGGTATTCAAAGGTCTCCAAGTTATCTTGTACTACGATGCCTGGGGTCTGTTCCAAGAGTTTACGCACCTCATCCAGATCAAATTCCGTGTCGAATTCAATGTTCACCGCTTCGGAATGCCCACCAACCACCGGAACGCGCACCGCGGTGGCGACCACATCAATGCGTGGATCCAAGATCTTCTTGGTTTCATTGGTCAGTTTCATTTCTTCCTTGGTGTAGCCATTGTCTAAAAAGCTATCACATTGCGGAATGCAATTC
>RFQF01000173.1 GCA_009925805.1 Flavobacteriia bacterium
TACCCAAAAATAGCGTTCCGCAGGCCCTAACTTTGGACCAGCGATGGACTTAACCCTTTCTTAACGTTAATTCATGAAAGTCAGCGGTTTTACCTTTATTCGGAATGCGGTCCTTTTGGATTACCCCATCCTGGAAGCCATTCGATCCATCCTACCCCTTTGCGATGAAATCGTTGTTGCGGTCGGAAAGTCCGAGGACGAAACCCTGCAACTGATCCAAAGCCTGGACGATCCTCGCATTCGAATCCTGCACACCGAATGGGACGATAGCCTGCGCCAAGGAGGAAGGGTCCTCGCCATCGAAACCGACAAAGCCTTGGCCGCTGTTTCACCGGATGCGGATTGGGCGGTGTATATCCAAGGCGATGAAGTCCTGCACGAAGACGGCTTGCCCGCCCTGCGCCAAGCCATGCAAGAAGCCCTCCACCGCCCCGAAATCGAGGGACTGCTCCTTCCCTACCGGCACTTTTATGCCTCCTACGATTACGTGGGCACCGATTGGTACCCCTTGGAGGTCCGTGTCGTCAGGCCGCATCGCGGCATCTACTCCTGGGGCGATGCCCAAGGCTTTCGTATTCAACCCCAACGCAAACTCCGGGTACTGCAGACTACGGCCTGGATGCACCATTACGGCTGGGTCCGCGAGCCGGCCGCCATGCAACGCAAGCAGGAGAAGTTCCATCGCCTGTGGCACGATGATGCCTGGATGAAACAAAACATACCGGTTGCGGAAGCCTTTGATTACAACCTTCGACCCTCCAGCCTTGCGCGGTACCAGGGAACCCATCCCGCCGTCATGACCGAACGCATTGCCCGCATCAATTGGTCCTTCAACGCGGACCCATCCTACCACCGCCTCACCCTCAAAGACCGCTTCAAGCAATTCGCCCTCCGCTACCTGGGCTGGGACCTCAACCACCGGAACTTTCGAAGGATCCGAAGCTCTTAACTACCTTTTTTGCAAAACCGAAGTTCGCGGTACGGTTACTTTAAGAATTCGGCAAGTTCATAGTTTGTGCTTCGGCCTCCTTGTTGCTCCTGTCGTAATATTCCTTTGTCAATTAAATCCTTGATGTCACGTAATGCAGAGTCAGGTGAGCATTTTGCAATTTTTGCCCATTTGGATGATTTTAATTTCCCTTCAAATCCGTCAAACATTTTGTTTAAAACAAATCGCTGCCTTTCGTTAAAGATTGTATTCTCGTGAACTTTCCAAAATTCAGTCTTGCGTAATTTTTTTTGCAATGTCGTTTCTGTTGCTAAAAGTGAATTTTGAAGACAATGCAAAAACCATTCTAACCAGTCTGTTAGATCTCCACGGCTATGTTGAACTTTTTGAAGAACTTCGTAATACTTTTTCCGCTCAATTAAAATTTGACTTGACATACTGTAATATCGTTCGGTGGTTTTGTCAGCACGGCCAAGCATTAAATCAGAAATCGCCCTTGCAATTCTTCCATTCCCATCATCAAATGGGTGTATGATAATAAACCAAAAATGGGCAATTGCAGATTTTAAAACAGGGTCCATAGGAGATTTGTCATTAAACCATTCCAAGAACTTGTCCATTTCTTCTTTTACTCTGTTTGCAGGAACTGCTTCGTAATGGATTCTTTCTTTTCCCAATGCTCCCGATACGATTTGCATCTCACCCGTTCGGTATCTACCAACTTCTATTTTGTGCATTCCGCTGTGTCCTGTAGGAAAAAGTGCCGAATGCCAGCCAAACAATCGTTTGTTTGTCAGTGGCTTTTGATAGTTTTGAGTTGCGTCAAGCATGATTTCAACAACTCCTTCTACGTTTCTATTTGCTGAAACAAGTCCAGCTATGTTCATACCAAGTCTTCTTGCAATTGATGAACGAACTTGGTCATAGTCCAGTTTTTCTCCTTCTATTTCAGATGATTTTATTACGTCAAGAGTTAAAGTGGTAAGCGTTGCTTCTTCCTTGGTTGCAAAACCGAGCGTATTCATTTGCCCTATAACCTTCCCTTGCAAGTTGCGGACTTCACCAAAAATGCCATTGATGTCGGTTTCCCGCCAGGTAAAGTTGGTCCAATTTTTATACTCGTAAATGTACTTTGCCACTGTATAAAGTTAATATTGCGGCAAATATAGTCATTATTCTCCGCAAATATGCGGCAAATAATCATAGTTTTCTCCGCAAGTCAACCTTGTATAAAGTCGGTATATGTAAGTACCCCTTTTTCCAGACAGCTTTAAAGTGTTAAGTTAGGGATAAGATTTGTTGTTTTCGTTCGGACGGTGTTTGGTTTTGAAGGGCTTCATGAGGTCGTCTTTGGTTGTATTCTTCCATCCATTCTTTTGTCAGGGCTCGTACTTCTCGGATATCGGTAAAGAGGTAAGCATCGAGAATGGCTTCGCGGTAGACTCGGTTAAACCTTTCAATATAACCATTCTGCATAGGCCTACCGGGTTGGATAAATTGAATTTCAATTTCTTGTTCTTTGCACCACCACTCAAATTCTTTGGAAGTGAATTCCGGGCCGTTATCGGTCCTAATAACTTGGGGTTTGCCACGTTGTACGATTAGGCCTTCCAGAGCACGTATGATGCGCTTGGACGAAAGGGATGTGTCGATCTCAATAGCCAAGGCTTCGCGCGTGCAATCGTCCATCACATTGAATGTTCGAAACTTTCGAACACCCATCAAGCTGTCACTCATAAAGTCCATACTCCAGCTTTGATTGACCGTTGCGGCTTGTTGAAGGGGCTGTCGAACACGAGCCGGCAATCGGCGCTTTCCCCTACGCTTTTGATTCATTTTGAGAAGCTTATAGACCCGATAAACACGCTTGTGATTCCATTCTTTACCGCGACGTCGCAGGTAGGCAAACAGCTTTCGAAAACCGTAGGTGGGGTGTTGTCCGGACAAGTCCTGCAACAACGCTACGATTTCGCTATCATCTTTGGTACTTTGATAGTAGTACTGAGATCGAGGTATGGATGCCATTTTGCAGGCCCTGCTCACCGGTACGCCGTAATCGCGCACCAATTCCTCGGCTATTTGCCGCTTGGTGGCAGGGCCCAGCCTTTTTTTGAGAACAAGTCCCTAAAGGCCTGGTTATCCATCGCTAAATCGGCATACATTCTTTTGAGTCGTGAATGCTCCTCTTCCAAGATTTTTAGCTTCTGAACATCCGAAACCTCAAGCCCCCCATATTTGGATTTCCACTTGTAAAAGGTCGCTGGGGCAATACCCATTTCACGGCATAAAACGCCTGTGGATACCCCAGACTCGTGTTTTTGAAGGGCCTGTACGACCTGAACTTCGGTAAATCGTGATTTTTTCATAGCAGTTAAAATTAGATGAAATTCTCTACTTTTCAACTGTCTGCTTTTTAGGGGTACTTACAATTTAAATCAGGAACTAATCCGATTTTACCAATAGTTGCTCCTGTCATTGCAATCACTATATCGCCCTCTTGAACTCTATAGTTCTTTGCCTTTTCCACTTTATCATTACTCACAAAATCCAGTGAGTAGGTATCAATAGTGTTATTGTTGATACTTCCGATTTTTATAACAGGAATACCTGAATTTTTCCACCATTCACTTTTAAATGCAAAACCAGACTTAACATTAGAATAATTTCCAATAGTGGCAATTTCAAAATTCCTTGGAATCTCTTTACCAAATTCCTCATGCCAAACCATTTCACCACCATTACTTTTATATGGATTTCCATTCTCATCTGGAAATTCAAATTCAACAAACCACTGCTTATAA
>RFQF01000174.1 GCA_009925805.1 Flavobacteriia bacterium
CCCACTTCCCGTCGGTACTTTTAAGGGTGAAATTCTGGATTTCCAAGCCCTGCGCTTGAAGCACTGTAGGAAAAATGAACAACAATACGAGCAAGCACTTCATGGGGTTAATCGGGTTTAGCTTCGCTGAATTTCACCAGGTAGCAGGAGGTGTTTTTGACGCCTTCCAGCAGTTCGGCAGCACCCATGTTTTCTGGAAAGTAGATGGATGTGGGAAGGGTTCCGCTCCAATGCATACCAATCTTTGAAAGGGATGCTTCGTTGGGGGCGAGATAATACACGTTGCCAGGTAATTTTTTTTGAGAAAGAATTCGACCGAGCTTGCGGGTGTTTTTGAAATCCATGCAAATAAAGGTGAGTTCCAGTTCTTGCGAAGTATACAGTTTCCTAAGGGTGTCGAATACCGGGAGCTCGCGCATACAGGGTTGACACCACGTGGCAAACAGGTGCACTATGTGCTTTTGCTTTGAGGCCTCAAACCCAGGAAAGGGGGGTAATTTCTGCGAATAAAGGAGGAAGGATGTACTGCAAAGGAAGGAATAACCGAAAGCCCATAAGCAACGTAATTCCCTTCTTCCCATCCTATTAATTCCTTGATTATTCGAGGATGAATTTTTTAACGGTGGTTGTTTTTGTAGCGTTGTCCGTAAGTTCTACAAAATAAACCCCGCTTTCCAACCGCGATACCTCAATGCCTGCTTCCAGCAACGGTTTAGGCATCATAAGTACGGTTTTTCCGTTCAGGTTTTTAATTTTTAAATAATAAACGTCGGGATTTTCGTTGGCGAAGGAGAAGAAGATTCGGTCCTTGGCGGGGTTTGGATAGACGGCAAAATCCAATCCGTTGGTGGAGATTTTGTCCAGCCCAGCCGCAGAGGTTACCACGAACTGCCCCATCATGCCATCGTCTTCGTGATTCGAGAAATGACAGTGGTACATAAAAGGATGAATGGCATCAGCATAGTCATCAAACTTGGCAACAAAGGATACAGATTCTCCTTTTGGAACGTACATGACATCCTTCCAACCGGATTCGTAATTTCCTACGCCGTTGGCATTTCCATTCCGGTCAACGATTTTGAATTGAACGTCGTGAATGTGGAACGTATGACCAAAAACATTGTTATTGGTAACGGTCCATTTCTCAATGCTGTTCAGGTTAACGGTTTTATTGATATTGTTTAATTGAAACGATAGGTTGTCGAAATTGAAAGCAGGTCCGCCGGGATTCCCGTTGGTGATGGTAATGGAACGGCTAACGGTGGCATCGTTCGCGGTCCAGTAGGTATTATTGGCCAAGGTTGCCGGAAGGGAAGTAATCGGGTTCGCTGTCGCGGCGGCAACGTTGATATGAAGGACATTAAAATCAAGATTGTTTAACAAACTCCCGAATTGCCCAGAACTGGCAGGTTCTCCTCCGGGAAAACCAAATGTTTGTCCAGAATTATAGGCTTTTAGGTTCAGCGAAGATCCTACCACGTCGTTACTTAGGTTTACCATGATTTCGATGCGTTCACCCACCAATAACTTTACACGGGTTACGGCTACCGGTGCATTCAACAATCCACCGTCGTTGGAAATAATGTAGAAGGTACGGTTATCGCTGAATCCAAGGTTGTATCCGCGTTCAATTTCTGCATTGAGTATGCGTAAACGTACCCATTGTTTCGGGAGACTTACGGCGGCATTAGGGGTTCCATTGGTCAGCATGTAATCGCCGTAGGAAGTGGCTTGCGTTACAAATTGGTTGTTGGCATCATACCTTCTGCTGGTGAGTACGATCGGAATATCATCCACGCCGTATTTTCGCGGCAGGTTTAACGCGGATTCTTCAGCATCGCGAACAATGATGAAGCCTCCAATTCCTTTGGTAAGGTGCTCCAAGGTCATTTCATGCAAGTGGGGGTGGTACCAATAGGTGCCTGCTTTGTTGGTGACATTCCAATAAGGTTGCCACAGGGTCCCGGGCGGAATGACCTGATGCGGACCGCCGTCCATAACCGCGGGTAAATGCATACCGTGCCAGTGAATGGTGGTTGAATCATTAAGGTTATTGGTAACGTTCATGTGCACCGTTTGCCCTTGGTTGATGAACAGGGTGGGGCCCCAAAATTTGTTATTGATGCCTCCAGTAAGGGTTTGATTTCCCGGGGTAACCAACTGGGCAAAGGTGTCCTTGATGGTCAGGTTGAAATTGGTTCCTGATAGGGTATCTGGAATCCATAATGCATTGTAGCTCTGGGCCGTTAGGCCATGAAATAAACCCAAGATAGCTAAAATAAGTGCTGTTTTTTTGCTCATGGGACGCTGGTATTAGTGGGTGAAAACAAAAACTTGGTTAAATGTAGTGAATAAATAGGAAAGTTACGCGTATGTTCAAAAAACTATTTCAAGAAGGGATTGAGCAGCAGAAGATCCGAAAAACGTTGACCCAACCTATTCAATAAAACGATTATCCGTACTACTCGATTCCAGAGGCTAAGTGGTTTCGAAGGATGCCTTCAAAGTGCTCGATGGGTACCTTAGCCTTGGTGGGATCCTTGGCCATTTCATCAATGGCACGTATTTGAATATTTTCCTTAAAAAAAGGATGCTTTTCAAAGGCTGCCACTTCTGCCTCGTTCATCAAACCGCCTTGAAACTTCAACGTCTCCACGCTGGCTTTGGATAAACGACCCCGGTAATCTTCGTTGGTGGTGCATAAGTACCGTTTTGCATTTACATGATTTTCTGCCGCCGAGACCACTAATTCGGAAAAACCCAAACGGCGCAGTAAGGCCGCCCCCACGTGGTCGTGGTCTTTAATTCCATATCCCCCCATGTCATTTTCCGGCGTAAGTTCCTCGCAAATGTGCCCTATGTCGTGCAACAGCGCAGCGATGACCATTTCTTCGGAGTATCCCAATTCTTGCGCGATGCATCCGCTCTGCACCATGTGTTCGTATTTCGTTACCGGTTCACCGATGTACATAGCTCCACCCTGCTGGTTGAAAAGATGCATGATACATGCGATGTTGTCGTTAATTATTTCCATGTGAGACAAGGGATATTTGATAGGCTAATATGCCTTGCAAATGTAATCGAATATACTTTTCAACGATCGTATCGCTTTCAACCTCGAACCATCCTGTTGCATCCCTCCGATGCGCAATACGCGATTCAACTGTAGTGTCTCCAACCTCCATATATCAAAGATTAACGATGAGCTTAAGGCTAATGTTTCTTCCCATGTTGTATATTCCTATTCGACCCGTATAGGGGTTTTGAGGGGCATATTTAAGGCGGCTCAAATGGCTTTGATAGGCCACATCGGTAAGGTTTTCCGCACTGAGGTAAATATTGAAAAAATTCGATCGTTTAAACGCTTTCACGTTGGCACCCAACCCGGCACTGAGCAGGGTATAGGCCGGTGTTGCCGTCTCGGTACCATAAGCGCGGAAGTAATGCTGTTGCTGGAAATAATGATCGATCCCAATTTTTGCATAAACGCCCGTTAAGTAAGCACCCACCGCATTAAACTGTGCCTTGATTTCACCGCGGTATTTCGGCGCTGGGATGAACGGCAAATAGCGGGTGCTGTCCGGTTGATTGTTTTGGGTAGCTTGAACCATGGAAAACATTTGTTCGAAGTGCAACCAGTCGAACGGATGCGGGTGAACATCCAGGTAGACTTCTCCACCGACTAATAGAGCATTT
>RFQF01000175.1 GCA_009925805.1 Flavobacteriia bacterium
TTTATATTGGATTTTTATGGAAGTTCTAGAGGCACGTGGGTATGTTCCAGAAACACCTGCAATGTCCTATGTTAGAAATTTCACGTCAAATCTAGGCCAAAACATTAGAATTACAGGATTGATGGCTGGAATGCTTTAAATCTTATTAAATCATCAATGGTTTACCCAACCCATCATGACAACTTAGAAGACTTTCTAGAAGCACATGAAGGCTTGGCCGAAGGTTCTTCTTATTCCACTGCTTTGCTGGAAATTTTATCTGGACTAAAACGCAGCCATTGGATGTGGTATATCTTCCCGCAAATAAGGGGTCTTGGAAATAGCCCCACCGCCCAAAAGTACGCCATCAATACCCCGACCGAAGCACAACACTATTTGAATCACCCCATTCTTGGACCAAGATTGTTGGAGATTTCAAATGCGCTACTTAACTTCTCCAATAGGTCTTCAAATGACATTTTTGGATATACGGATGCACAGAAACTTAAGTCTTCCATGTCCTTATTTTATCTTATTTCGGATAACCAAGTTTTTCTTAGCGTAATAAATCAATTCTATAAAGGCCATTTATGTGGTACAACGGTAGAATGGCATGAACGTCACCCACTTAAAGGATAAGTTTTTCAAACATCGTCTACCCTCGATACCTTCCCACCCTGCGGTAGTTGACGTAATTTGGATTGATGCCTACAAACAACAGGGCGTCCTTAATCTTGTCCTTCAGGCTTCTTCGTTCCATGGAGATGTCCGTCGTAAATTTCCAATTCATAGCCGCAATACGTTCACCCATCAACGCCGGATGCTTACCTTCAAAGCGCTTCACTTGCGTTAAATGTTTTTCGTATTCGAAATGGTCCACCTGAGGTATGTTCGCTTCCATCCATGGGTCGTCGTGCCACAACCTATTGAAGTTCTGTTGTTTCCTTTGCATCGCCTTGGGCTCCTTCACCCAGCCGTAGTGATGGATATGCACCGGCAATTCGATCACCCGTAATTTTTCGTTGTCCCCCTTTCTGAATCCCTGGGCATCCTTGTAGGAGTAAACCGTTTCCAGGTTCCGCACGATGCGAATTTCATGTTGATACCAAGAGTTCGAAGCCCCCACGTAATCGTATGAGCCGTAAAAATGGCGGTATTTGAATAAAAACCCATCCACGTTGAGATCATGGAGATAGTATTCCATGGCCGATCGCAACAAGGCGTCATGACCTTCTTCCAACACTTCGTCGCCTTGAATATAAAAACACCAATCCGAATCTTTGGCTATGGCCTGGAAGGCTTTGTTTGTTTCAACCGCCAGCACCGCCCCATTTTCACGCAAGGAATCGTCCCAAACGGTTTCAATAATGCTAATTTTTGGGTCGTTTAATCCTTCAATTAACTGCAAGGTTTCATCGTCGGAATGGCCTACAGCCACCACAAACGCATCGCATACCGGAAGCACCGACATGATGGCCTCTCGGATCGGGTAATCGTAGATGAGGGCATTTCGAATGAAGGTAAAACCCGTAACTTTCATGGTACAAAGGTGCATATTTTCCGCACTTATTTTGTGTATTTTTGTTCAATGTTTCCACAAAAACCTTACGTCCTTATTGAGGTAGCCAATACCCACGGAGGGAATTTGAATTACCTTTTAGATTTAATCCATGAATTTGCGTCCTACCGCGGAACCTACGGAATCAAATTTCAACCCCTCGCTCCTGACACCTTAGCCACGCCCGATTTCCCATGGTATGCAGTGTACCAGCAATTGGTGTTTTCCCCGGAGCAATGGCATCAAATCATTACCACAGCCTCCGCCACCAAGGACGTTTGGATCGATGTGTTCGACCTTTACGGCGTGGAAATTATTGCCCAAGAATTAGAACTACTTCAGGGGATAAAATTTCAATCTTCCGTATTGTTCAACGAGGAGGTTATTTCCGCGCTGTCCCACTTGGATTTGAGCCATTGCCAATTGATCCTCAACATTGCCGCGCAGTCCTTGGAAGCCATCGAACAACGGTTGTTGGCCTTAACTTCAAGACTCAATCCAAAGGCTATCCTGCTTGAAATTGGATTTCAGGCCTACCCTACTGAATTAACCGATAGTGGCCTTTCAAAAATTCAAACGATTTTAGACCGCTTTGCTTTACCCGTCGTTTTCGCTGACCATACCGATGGTACCTCCAACGATGCCATTTTTCTCCCGTTATTCGCTTGGCAACAAGGTGCGAGCCTCTTGGAAAAACACGTCATGCTTTCCGATCGGCCGACGGAGTACGACCATTTTTCGTCGCTCACGCCCGAACGTTTTGCCCTTTTTGTGGAAACACTGGAGGCATACCATGCCACCTTTCAATCCGAGTTCATGAACGAACGTGAAAGCGAATACCTCGCAAAAACTGTCATGATTCCAGTGCTAAAAACAGCAAAATCTAAGGGAGATTTGGTAGATTTGAACAAAGACTTAATCTACCGCCGAAGTGGCCAACAAGGATTACCTTTAGAGGAAATACGCCAAATACAAGAACAAAATCAAGTGCTTGCTGTACCCGTTGAAGCATTGCGTACCTTAACTTCCGAACATTTCACCCAGGCGCGCATTGGCGCCATCGTGGCTTGCCGCATGAAGTCGTCCCGTTTGAAATCCAAAGCCCTGTTGCCCATCGGGGACCTGCCTTCTGTGGAATTTTGCCTTCGGAATGTATTGCGCTTCGAAGGACTGGATGCCGTGATTCTTGCCACCTCTACGGTAGAAGAAGACGCCATTTTAGCCCAACATACCTACAACGATGCCATCGCGTTTTTTCAAGGTCATCCCGAAGACGTTATGCAACGTTACCTCGACGCGAGTACCCAACACCAACTTGATGTGATTGTTCGTATAACAGCTGATATGCCTTTCGTAGACAACGAATTATATCAATATGTTTTGAAAGCGCACTTTGCATCCGGCGCAGATTACACCGTAGGAGAAGATGCGGCCATTGGGGTGAATTTGGAGCTGTTTAATGTGGCCTGTTTGCAACGCATCAAAGCGCATTTCCCTTCGGCAGCATATTCGGAATACATGACATGGTATTTTCAAAACAATCCCGAGCATGTGACAATCCATAAAGTGAAACTGCCCGAAATTTTTGTACGCAATTACCGGCTCACCTTGGATTACGAGGAGGACCTCGCGCTTCTGAACCATGTACATGAAGCACTTTCCGCGCAAAATCCAAATTACGCGTTGCGCGACATTATTTCATTTTTAGATGAACACCCTGAAGTGGCAGCCATCAACAAGACGACGAAACAACTCAACTGCCAAAACACAGGGTTGCGCATGAATTGCCAAATCGATATGTGTGGCTCTGCTGTTTTAAAAGCAATGTGTTTTGCTTCACCATCAAAATGGTCTTTGCTTTTATTTAAATTGAGTGATGTCGAGTGTGCACCACGCAATAAATAAAAATGAATAGGGGCACACACCAAGAATTGCATTGCTGCGATCACCCACATGATTTCTCGCCAGTCGAAGGCATCCATCAACCAAGCAATCAAAGGAATGAACACCGTACTGGCCAAGCCACCTAAAAACGACAAGATGATGATGGCGCGTCGAAAGTGATTGGGAAATCGTCGCGTGAGTACCGCAAAAGCAGGAGGATAAAGCGTGCATGCCATGGCAACGCCCAATAAAGTCCAAACCGCATAGAAC
>RFQF01000176.1 GCA_009925805.1 Flavobacteriia bacterium
CCTTGGAGGTTTAAATCCCGTGAGTCAATGATTTCAGTGGTAATGCCCAAAAACGCATTGATTTGACGAATAAACCTCAGGTTGATGTCGGATAAGGAAGCGGTAACTGTATCTAAATACAGGGATTTCAATGCGGTTTCATACGTTTTAAAATAAGGCGCTTTTGCGTAATTATTTTGAATGGCATTCCAGTGTTTTAACTTCCAGGATGCTTGCGCTACGCGCGTTTCGCAAATCTTTTGTTGCAGGCTTTCTTGATAAACAGGAATGGTTAACCACATTGGTCCTTGTAGCGTTTTAATTTGATTCCTGTTGCGCCAATCGTTTTTTGTGTATTGGACTTCATCATAAATTACAAAAACATCTGCCTTTCGGATAATATCAAAATACCCTTTCCAAGGAATGTAATTCGATTGAAGAATCGCAATTTTAGCCATACTTATTTCCACGTTAATTTTGGACGAATTGCCCCATTGATCTTCCCCAAATACCCGTATTGCCTTTCGGTTTCCATGACCTCGAACCTAAGTTCCTGTATAAGATTGAATAAAGGTTGATAGGAACTTGTGTGGACATATAAATTTACACTATACATTCCGTTGTTCAACAATTCTTTGGGGATAATACAACAAGCTTTGAATATTCCCTCATTATCGTGTAGTGTGGAACCCGAACCGAATAAAATTAATTCATCCTGGTTAAGGATATCAAATGAAACAGCAATGGAGTCCATGCCGGAACGGTTGTAAAATTCTAAATTGAGTTCAATATCATCAGCACAAAAGGGTTGTTCAGGTGAAATCGAAAACAGCTTTAGCCGAACTCCTTCCCCTCCAATTGCACTTTCGTAGTTTTGCGATTGTATGCGAGATGTGAGGTTAGAGGCATTCATCGCATAATAAGAATCCACGGCCTCCGAGGCGGTTCCATTGAAGGAAACTTGACCTAAATTCAATACCAAACCTTTGGTACACAAAGTTTTTACCGCGGCCATGTTGTGGCTTACAAAAATCACGGTTCTCCCCTGCCCTGACACTTCCTTCATTTTACCAAGGCATTTTTTCTGGAATTCCGCATCTCCTACGGCCAAGACTTCATCAATAATGAGTATTTCGGGTTCCAAATGCGCCGCCACGGCAAAGGCCAAACGCACGTACATCCCGGATGAATAACGTTTCACTGGTGTATCAATGTATTTTTCTACCCCTGAGAAGGCAACGATTTCATCGAATTTGGCACGAATCTCTGCTTTGGTCATGCCCAATATCGCACCGTTAAGGAAGATATTTTCACGCCCTGTGAGTTCGGGGTGAAATCCTGTTCCTACTTCGAGCAGCGACGCGACGCGGCCATGCAAGGTAATGCTTCCTTTGGTGGGGGCCGTGACCTTGGACAATAATTTCAACAACGTGCTTTTTCCCGCGCCATTTCTTCCAATAATTCCGAAGACGTCACCCTGTTGCACGTTGAAATGGATGTCTTCCAAAGCCCAAACGTAATCGCTGCCTTGGCTGCTGGTTCGGTCGTTCGTTTCCGTGATTTTTTGATAAGGATCTTCCTTACCTAATATCTTTGACCACCAACGATTCAAATCATGGCTCAAGGTCCCGGTATTCACCTGGCCTAATCGGTATTGTTTATAAAGATGCTCAACTTTAATTACTTCCATGGTGCTTATACCGTATCCATAAAGGATCGTTCTACGCGATTAAACACAAAAATGCCTAAAATTAATACGACAAGCGTAAAGGAAACGGTGTAAATGATTCCGGTACCATTTATGGCGCCTATGGAAAAAAGTCCATAGCGAAAGGATTCAAACAGTTCGGTCAGGGGATTAAAAGCAATCACATTCCTTAATGTTCCTTGGGTAAAATTCAACGGATATAAAATTGGTGTCGCGTACATGAGCAATTGAACTGAAAACGTGAGTAAATAGGATAAATCCCGGTATTTTACGGTCAATGCGGAGAAAATCAACCCTAAACCCAGTCCCATCAACGCCATGATTAAAATAAAAAGTGGCAACATCCACAGCGCCCAATTGCCGTTGAATGTCAAATCGTTTCGCATCGATTGAACTATAAAAACAAGCACCAGCAGCATGCATTGAATCCCAAATTTGATCAGGTTGGATAGGATGACCGAAAGAGGAATAACCAAGCGTGGAAAATAGACTTTACCAAATATCCCTGCATTCGCCACGAAGGTGTTGGAGGTTTTGGTGAGGCAATCAGAAAAATAATTCCAAAGGGTGATTCCTGAAAGGTAGAATAATATCGGGTCTATGCCTCCAGTGGGGATTTTAGCGATTTTGGAGAATATAATATAAAAGGTAAGGGTTGTCAGTAAAGGCTGTATGATTAACCACAGGGGACCTAAAATCGTTTGCTTGTACTGCGCTACGAAATCCCGCCGCACGAACAGCAGGATCAAATCCCGATATCTCCAAACCTCCCGTATCTTTAGATTCAACCCGCTGGAATTCGCGGTAATTCGTTCCACGGGTAGCTTATTTATTTCTTCCATAAACCGCCATAAAAGTAATTCATTTTAGTTGTTAACCCTTATCCGTTGAATATTTCGGCACTTTTCCACTAAGGATTGCGATAGATTGTTTATTTTTAACCTATGATGAAAGTAGGTTTTCTTACCGTGTTTCTGTTTGTGTTGGGTCTGGCACAAGGACAGCTTTATCAAGAGCTGTTGCTTCCTCATACTAACCACGTCACCAACGCGACTTCGTATCTATTTCAATGGAACCGAAACCCCACGGTGCCCAATCAATACTGTTTTCAGTTTTCTACCGATTCCACCTTCGCAAGCACGTTGATCGACGACACCACGAATGCGGGGAGTTACTTGGTGAATAATCTTGGTCCCTCCAATACACGTTATTACTGGCGGGTTAAAGCTTTGAACCCAGCCACGTCCTGGTCGTGGGTACGCAAGTTTACGTATTTCAATCCGAACAACCTGAACGGTTTAGTGGCATGGCTGAATCCGAGTGCAGGCGTTTCCTTATCGGGCACCAGTGTATTGGGTATGACGGATCAGGGTGTTTTCAATAATAACGCCTTTCAAAGCGTATTGGCTCAACGGCCTACCTATGTTCCCTCCGATTCGATCATGAACAATCAACCTTCCATTAAATACGATGGAAGTAATGATTTTATCGAAATGTCCGACAGTCCAGCCTTGGATTTCACCACAGAATTTACGGCCCACGCCTTGGTGAAACCCGATATCGTTGCTACAAATAAAACCATTTTAGCCAAATGGGACTACCAAACGCAAGGTTCTTGGGTATGGCAAACAGAATTCGCTACCGCAGATGAATACATGTTTACACCGTGTTTTACCGTGACAGACCCGGGTAACCAGAAAGTGGTAACGAACAATGCAGATATGGTCGCGAAGAAGCCAACGTTAATGACGCTCACGTACAATGCAAATATTTTGGCCCGTGCTACCTATCACAAGAATTTTAACTTGCTTTCCACCACAATGGTAGGTACCATTCCTCAGTTTCTTCCGAACTCTACCGCCACGCTAAAGGTGGGGAAATACGGAGGAACTGCCACGCGCTATTATCAAGGCGACATCACCGAAATTCTGCTTTTCAACCATGCGCAAACGGATACGCTCC
>RFQF01000177.1 GCA_009925805.1 Flavobacteriia bacterium
GGGGTTTTATATAATGTAGAAAAGTTCAATACTCTCCTTCGTGCGCACGCCCACATTTCGATGCGCGATATGCCTGATCATTGCACCATGAGCGACCACACCACCATTTGAATAAGGAAGGGCATGCCTACTTGGCGGCAAGAATTTTAGAAAAAATCGCATGAAGTACCCGCATCTCTTCCTTCAATCTGGACAAATCGGGGATTATTCCTTGGTGCCGATACGCATGGAAGACCGCGGTTTGATACGCCAATGGCGGAACGAACAATGTACCACCTACGTCAAACCGCAGCATTGACCCACGAAGCGCAGGACCAATATTTTGCCACGGTGGTGAAATCCTTATTTGAAGCGGAGCAGCCGCCTCAATACTTATTTTCTTACTTGCATCAGGATCAATGCATCGGTTACGGCGGATTGGTGCACATCAATTACGATCGAAAATCCGCTGAACTGTCGTTTATTATGCAAACTTCGCTGGAACACGAAGCATTTGCAACGCACTGGGACAACTACCTGACCATGATCCGTCCTATAGCTTTTCAAGGTTTGGGTTTGCATAAAATTTTCACCTACGCCTTCGATTTGCGCCCCCATCTCTACCCTGTCTTGGAAGGCGCTGGATTCCTGAAAGAACGTGAAATCCCCGATGCATTGCAGGAAAACAGGAGGTCCATTCCCGCCATCATTCATAGCGCCTGGAACGCTAAACTGCGTCGCGCCACACCAGAGGACATCACGTTAACCTTTCAATGGGCCAACCATCCCGCGGTGCGCACCTATTCTTTTAGTCAAGAGCCTATTCCTTGGGAAGACCATGTTGCTTGGTTTACCCGAAAACTGGCCGACTCCCAATGTTGGTATTTTGTGTTAGAATCCCCTTTAGGGACCTTGGGTTCCATTCGCATCGACTTGAAAGCTGGCCAACCCGGCATGATCAGTTACTTGTTGGACCCTGCATTCCACGGTCAAGGATGGGGTACCGCCCTGCTAATATTGGGTGAACAGGAAGCGCGAAGAAAGGGTGTACAACAATTATTTGGCGACGTCTTACCCGAAAATCAAGCGTCTTGTGCTATCTTTGCCAAGTTAGGATACGAAAAAGAGGTTTTGTTCGACCGTATTCGCTACATGAAATTCTTATGACAAACCCAATACCCGACGACAAGGTATTCATCATTGCTGAATTATCCGCCAACCACAATGGGAGTCTCCAAACCGCCCTCGACACGGTAAAAGCGGCCAAGCGCGCAGGTGCTGATGCAATCAAACTGCAAACCTACACAGCCGAAACCATAACCCTACAATGCGACGAACCCGATTTTAAAATCAGCGGTGGCACCTTGTGGGACGGAAAATACCTGTTTGACCTCTATCAAGAAGCTTACACGCCATGGGAGTGGCATGCTGCCCTCTTTGAGGCCGCAGCGGAAGAAGGCTTGATTTGTTTTTCTTCTCCGTTTGACCCGAGCGCCGTCGATTTTTTGGAAAGTATAGGTTGCCCAGTGTACAAAATCGCTTCTTTTGAAATCACCGATATTCCGCTCATTGAATATGTAGCTTCCAAGCAAAAACCGATCATCATATCGACGGGAATTGCAGAGAAAATGGACATCGAACGTGCCGTAGACGCTTGCTTACGTCAAGGGAACAGCGACATCACTTTGCTCAAATGCACTTCATCCTACCCTGCACCCATTGAGGAAGCTAATTTAAACCTCATGCAGCGATTCGCGGAAGATTTTCCGGTAAAAATTGGATTATCGGACCATACGCCAGGGTACCTCGTTCCCGTGATTGCAGTCAGTCTTGGGGCACGTGTCATCGAAAAACACTTTATTTTGGATCGTTCCATTGGCGGTCCTGATGCGGCCTTTTCACTGGACGAAAAAGA
The DNA here is from genome assembly GCA_009925805.1 of Flavobacteriia bacterium. Classification (GTDB taxonomy): domain Bacteria; phylum Bacteroidota; class Bacteroidia; order Flavobacteriales_D; family Crocinitomicaceae; genus UBA952. The sequence continues at coordinate 1,895 of RFQF01000177.1, forward strand.
ATTTACGGAAATGGTACAGCAGGTTCGGCTTGCAGAACAAGCATTGGGTGTTGCCTCGTATACGCTTACACCAAAGCAAAGCGCTGGACGCGTCTTCTCCCGCTCCCTCTATCCTACCCAAAATATCCTTGCAGGAAACACCATTACTCCTGAAATGATCAAATCGGTGCGCCCTGGTCACAGCCTTCACCCCATGCATTGGAGGACTTTGATAGGGAAAACCGCAAAGCGCAACCTACGTTTAGGCGAGCGCATCACCTTGGAAGACTTTGAATAATCGTCTGACGAGATTTATATTAACCCAGCACTCGGAGGCATACTTCATTAAACTGTCCGGAAGGACCTATATCTTATGACTTTTCACGATTTATCCTTAATCCAACCCCTCCTCACCGCCATTGAACGCGTGGGGTACACGCAACCTACACCCATTCAGGCGAAAGCCATTCCCTCGATTTTAAAAGGACAAGACCTTATGGGTTGTGCCCAAACAGGAACGGGAAAAACGGCTGCCTTTGCTATTCCGATTCTTCAGTTGCTCACCATTAAGCCGCGTCCTGAAGGAAAACGAAAAATTCGCACGCTGATCCTCACCCCGACGCGAGAGCTTGCGATACAGATTGAAGAGAATATTCAAGCTTACGGCAAGGACCTCGACCATCGTCATGCGGTTATTTTTGGAGGTGTGAACCAACATAGCCAAGTCATTCAAATCAAAAACGGAATTGATATTTTAGTCGCTACCCCAGGACGGTTGTTGGATTTGCACCAACAAGGGATTATTTCCTTGCAACACTTGGAGATTTTCGTACTCGATGAAGCTGACCGCATGCTGGACATGGGATTCATTCACGATGTCAACCGAATCATCAAGTTGATACCAAGCCGTCGGCAAACCCTCTTTTTTTCCGCCACGATGCCCAAAGAAATCAAGGCCCTGGCGAATACCCTGCTCACCAACCCCGAAATGGTGGTGGTAACACCGATCTCCTCCACGGCTGAAACGGTGGAACAGTCCATTGTTTTTGTGGAAACGGCGGAAAAGAAGGATGTGCTTTTACACCTGCTGCATGAAAACGCTACGCCCTCGGTATTGGTTTTTACACGCACCAAGCACGGAGCCGACCGCGTAGTGAAAATGCTAGCCAAAGCCAAAATCACTGCTGCAGCGATTCATGGGAACAAATCGCAAAATGCACGACAAAATGCGCTCAACGGCTTTAAGCAACAAAAAATTCGGGTATTGGTAGCCACCGATATTGCAGCCCGAGGCATCGACATTGATGACTTGAATTTAGTCGTGAACTACGATTTACCCAATGTTCCAGAGACCTACGTCCATAGGATTGGCAGAACAGGACGGGCGGGTGCGAACGGACAGGCCATTTCTTTTTGCAACCAGGAGGAGCGTGCTTATTTGAAAGACATTCAAAAACTCATAGGAAAAACGCTTGCAGAAAACCCAAGCTATTCCTTGAACTAAACGACCTACATCAATTTCCGGTATTTTATGCGTTTTGGACCGCTGTCTCCGAGGCGTTTCTTACGGTTCTCTTCGTATTCGGAATATGAGCCTTCAAACCAATACACTTGGGAATCTCCTTCGAACGCCAGAATATGGGTGCAAATTCTGTCCAAAAACCAACGGTCGTGGGAAATCA
>RFQF01000178.1 GCA_009925805.1 Flavobacteriia bacterium
AAATTTAATATTGCAAATATATTAAATTATCGTAAAATTAAACTACGTGAAAACAAAGAAGCGGTAGCATATTTTTGTCTTACAAAAATAAAATGATCCACCCACCCAACAGGAGCAACGAAGAAACCACGAGCACGAAGCCCGAAAAGGCATTAACCTGTACTTTATGGGTGTTTGTTTCCTTCGTGAAAATGTGCAACAACAATTTAAGATAAACAACCGCACCAACAACGGCACTTAAGATGGCGCCAACGGCAAGCACGGGATGTTCTGTTAGTATGTCTTGAATCATCAGCATTTTTCCGAAGAAACCAGAAAATGGAGGAATACCGCTGAGGGAAAGCAATGATATCAGCAGGGAAACACCCAATACGGGGTTTCGGTATCCTAGGCCCTTCAATGCAACAATATCATTTTCCTCGTCTTCGACATGTTGTGAGGACACCAATAAAATAAGCGAACTCGCACCATAAGCTAATAGGAATATAACCAAGTTGCGTCCGCCATGCTCGGCACCACTTAAAATAGAAAGTAAAGCAATACCCGTATTACTAATGCCTGAGAAGGCTAAAAGACGTTTGAGAGATTTCTGGTTAAAAGCAGAAAGATATCCCAGGAATAAGGTAACTAGAATAACCACATACAAGAATGTTTCCCAGTTGCCCGCGAGATTTCCGAAGATTTTGCCCATAAGTTGAACGAGGGCCACTAATCCAGCAATTTTTACGGTGGTGGACATGTAGGCCAGCACGGGTTTTGAACTCCCATCGTAGACATCAGCAGTCCAAAAATGAAACGGAAAAGCCCCAACCTTAAACAACAGTGCAGCAAAAATCATCAACGCACCTGGAATCAGCAGTGCGGGTGTATAGAGACCACTTAAAATGGCAAAACTGATTTCATTCAAGTTGAAACTTCCTGTGGCACCAAAAACGAGGGCTATACCAAATAGTAGGATTGCGGTAGCAAAGGATCCTGTAAAGAAATACTTTAAGGCAGCCTCCGCCGAAGCTTCGTTTCCTCGACGGCTTCCAACCAACACATAGACAGGAATCGAAAGAATTTCTAAACCAATAAAAAACATGAAAAAATCCCGAAAACCTATAAGACATAGTGCACCAGTAAGCGAAAACATCATTAAAGAAGTCAAATCAGCGTAGTGCGCTTGATCCTTCGATTGCGAACCATAACCGAATAACAGTACTAGGGCGGTCATCAAAATGCTCAATAAACTTAAAAGAATGCCAGTACTATCGAAAACCAAGGTGAAAAAATGGGATTTTAGGATTGAATCATAGGTTCCGTAATAAAAGAACAGCATGAAGGAGGCGGCTAGCCCAATAAGATTGCAAACCAAGGCCATCCAAGGTTTTTGATACATGCCCAAAAACAACGAAATCAATCCTGTGATAAAGAGTACAACAACCGCGTCCATTAGTTAATCAAATTTGGGGCGTCTTTTACCGTTTCAAGAAGGTATTGGACACTGGGTTTTACGAGTTCAAGGAGGGCGTTAGGATAAATCCCAAGGAATACGGCAAGTACAGCAATAATGGCTAATACGGCAATTTCGTTCCAAGCTAAATCGTTGGCGCTTGCTATTTTCGGAGTTCCCATGCTGCTCATCTGATAGGACCGTATCATGTAAACGGCACCCAACACCAAGGTAAGCGAAGCAATGATTCCAAGCACGGCATGGTAATCATACACGGCTTTGATGAGTAAAAACTCCCCGATGAAACCGGCTGTTAGAGGAACCGACAACGCAACCAATACTGTTACACCGAACCAAAAGCCAAAACGCGGGGCTAATTTCGCCAAGCCACCCATGGCCTGTAAATCTGAAGTACCAAAGCGTTGCATCGCAATGTCAGCACATAGGAACAAGCCAATCGCAATAAGGCTATGGTTAACCATTTGCACCACACTTCCCATCAGGGAATCCATTGAGAAAATCATAATTCCCGCGGTAATTAACCCCAAGTGGCTAATGGAGGCAAAGGCAAAAACTTTTCGGAGATTGTTTTCACGCAAGGCAATCACTGCGCCATAAACAATCCCGACCACTCCCAAAATAATCACGGGAAGTTGCCAGAATTTAAGCGCCGAATAACTCAGGGGAATCATCCATTTTATCATGCCAAACAAAGCCATTTTGAGCATGATGGCGGATAATAGCATGGTTCCCGCCATGGGCGCAGTGCTGTAGGTTGGAGGTTGCCACGAATGGAATGGGAATAAAGGGATTTTCACAGCGAAAGCGAGGAGAAAGCCGCTGAATATCCAGCAAACATATTTACTTGGAACCGCAGCATACATCAATTTACTGTAATCAAAGCTTGGGGTATATGCACTCCATGCCAGAATAGCTAGAAGCATGAACAGTGAACCAAACAAAGTATACAGGAAAAAGGTGAGTAAATTCTTTTGGTTTTCTTTAGCGCCAAACCAATACAGCATCAGAAATACAGGAATGAGGGTCAATTCCCAAAACATGTAAAACAGAACGCCGTCTTCCGCAGCAAACACGCCGTTCAAACCGAATTGCATTAAAAAAAGCAGGCCGTTGAACACCGGTTTTGACGACTCATCGCGATTATAATTGGCTAACGCCACTAAAAAAATCACCAAATTGCTCAAGGTTAACATCAGCATTCCGAGGCCATCTACGGCCATGTTGAAGGTTATTCCCAAGGCGTTGGTGGCGCTGTTGTTCAGGAAGTACTCTTTTACATCCGGTTCGAACGAACTCAATTTGATGATTACAACTACTAATGAAACCAAGGAAAATAACAAGGCAGAAGTTCTGCTCCAACGGCTTGGTATGAAAAACGAGGCTAAGCCTAAAATCAGGGGGAGTAAAATTAGTTCCAAGTTAGTTTCCTTTAATTAAGTAAAACACTACGAATAGGATCATTCCGATGACCATCCAGCTGAGGTAGGAAGAAACACTTCCATTTTGCAATCTTCGAAGCAAGTTGCCCGCTCGCCCTATCAGGTTTGTAAAACCGTCAATTCCCGATTTGATACCCCTTTCTTCAACGATATTTTGGGTTTGGACACCCAGCCATTCCACAGGCTTCACGAATAGCATATGATACATTTCATCCCAATACAATTTACGATTGGAAACCTTTTCCCACCCCTTGAGAGCTTCATCTCCCTTCGCCAGGGATCCTTTTCGAACGTAGTTTTGAAATGCCCATAGCAACACACCTATACTCAAAAGCGACGCAATTCCCATGAGTCCGAGGGTGGTATTCATATCCGGAGACGCATGTTCAATCAAGTGCATACCTGGGATGCTATGCAGGTAGCCGGTTAACCAATGGGCCGAATCGTGGAAGAACAATCCTGGTAGGTTTAGCAATCCCCCAAAAATGGAAAAAACTGCTAAAATCATCAAGGGAATAGTCATATTCATCGGACTCTCATGGGCGTGATCCCACGTGTGCTTGTCGCCGCGGTAGTCCCCATGAAAGGTTAAGAAGTAAAGACGAAACATGTAGATGGCTGTCAT
>RFQF01000179.1 GCA_009925805.1 Flavobacteriia bacterium
TGCCATTTTTGTATACCCAAGCTTTCGGTGCGCTTTGAACAATGCTTCCTAAGGAGTGGTGAATTTCCAAATCCCCTTCGGGGTTAATAAAACAGCGGCTTGCCCCCAGCATTTCAAACGAAATATCGTCGGGATTTCCTTCGGGGTAGAGTTTAAATCCATAGGATAATCGCTCATTGACCGTGGAATACAATAAGTCGATGTGTGGATAAAACGAAGGATATGTAACCTCTTGATAGTCATGCACCATGGATTGCCAACGCGACGGGTCGTTTCCCACAAAAAAATTTGAATAATGTGCCGATTTTATTCCGGAAAATATCGGCTTTACAGCGCGGTGCTTGGAAAAGCGTTGTTGAATGGAGTTGAGCGTTATTGGATGGCTTGAATTTTCCCCATGCCCATGCGGTGCTTGATACAAAACATAGTTGAGCCCGTTTTGTCCCCCATGGATTTTACCCGATTGGATGGGTAAGGAGAAATCGATGGTGTCTACCCATTGTCCTTGGTTGGGCGTAATCCAAATATCTTGCCCCCAAACAAAGCCGAGGCATAGCATAAAGCCTAACAATATTCGAACCTTCATTGGTGTAAATTTACGTAACAAGCCCCACATTTCATAACTCCTGTTTCGAGATTTAGTTGCCGTTTACGTTTTAATTTCCCGCGAGAAAATGTACCTTTGGGTTCAATTTGTTTCCGCATGAAAAATCTTCTTTTCGTACTTGCGCTTTCCTGGTCTTTCGTTAACGCATTTTTTTCCCAAAACAGTCCTTCGTATTCCCGGGTTAAAATTAACACCGATGAGGCAGGGCTGCGTCAATTAAGTGATTTAGGTGTTACCATTGATCACGGAATACGAAAAGAAGGGGTACATTTTATTTCGGATTTTTCACATGCTGAAATTGAAATAATGCAAGCACAGCATTTCAATATTGAAATTCTAATTCCCGATGTTGTTTCGTACTACGAACAGATGTTAGCCAACCCTACTCAAGAACCTTTATCCCACAACGGGGGCTGCGCCGGAAATGGCGGAGGAAGCAATCCTTATTTAAATCCTGCCACGCCTTCGCATTTTAATCTTGGAACCATGGGGGGGTACTTGAAATACAACGAAATGTTGGCCGAATTGGATGAAATGGCGACCACTTACCCAAACTTAATTACGGTAAAAGCGCCGATTTCCAATTTTTTAACCTTTGAAAACCGTCCTATTTATTATGTAAGATTATCCGACAACGCGAATGTAGACGAAGGAGAACCCAAAGTGCTATATTCGGCAATCCACCATGCACGCGAACCCATGGCGCTAATGGAAACGATTTTCTACATGTGGTTTCTCTTAGAGAATTATGGTACCAACGACGAAGTAACCTACTTGGTGAATAACTTGCAACTCTATTTTGTTCCTTGTTTAAATCCAGATGGATACGTTTACAATGAAACGACGAATCCCAACGGAGGAGGGATGTGGAGAAAAAACCGAAGGAACAACGGCGGAGGAGTATACGGGGTTGATTTAAACCGAAATTACGGTTATGGATGGGGTACTACAGGCACCAGCAACAGCCCTTCGAACGATACCTATTGCGGCCCAGCGGTATTTTCAGAACCGGAAACCCAGGCCATGCGATGGTTGGTTCAGCAGAATCATTTTATTACGGCCTTTAATGCCCATACTTACGCGAGAGATATTTTGTTTCCAATTGGTACTACTACCGCTGAATTTGCTCCCCACCATAATTGGTTTCAAGCGGAAGCAAACCACCAAGTTCAATACAATGGCTATACGGCCATGAAAAGTAGCACCTTATATCCTGCATCCGGAGATTCCGACGATTATATGTACAAACTGGATATTGGGGTGGGGCAAAAGGATACGATATTTGCCCATACGCCCGAGGTTGGAACCGCATTTTGGCAACCCTCCAATGAAATTATTCCCACGTGTAAGGAAATGCTTTTTCCCAATTTGGTTTTAGCCCATTTGGCTCGTGTTTATGCCGTTACAAGCGACAACGATCCAAACATGATTGCGAACATCAATGGGAACTTTAACCATAGCATTAAACGCTTAGGAAGGGAATCAGGACCTGTTACGGTGTCTATTTCACCGATTCAGAACATCGTAAATGTTGGCGTTTCTGTGACTTACACGCTTGCACAACTACAAACTTCAACGGGAGCAATCAGTTATTCCTTAAATCCAAACATTCAATTTGGGGATCAAATAATTTATGTGTTAGAAACGAATAATGGCCTTTGGATTAAAAGAGATACCATCTATAAAACCTTTGGGGCTTTGACATCTCAAGTGCTTGAAAACGCGACATCTGCAGCCAATTGGACAGGGACTTGGAGCACCACGTCGTCAACCTATGTATCCCCAACCAAGTCTTTTACCGATTCACCTGGTGGAAATTATTCGAATAACGCGAATAAAACGACAACCTACGTTCCTGCGGTAGATCTAACGAATGCTTCAAGTGCAATGGTTCGATATTACGCGAAATGGGATGTAGAAACCGATTATGACTATGTGCAATTTTTAGTGTCAACCGACAACGGAACAACTTGGATTCCACAATGTGGAAATTACACGGTCAATGGCACCAACGCGAACGGAAGTGCCCAGCCGAACAATCAACCTGTTTATGAGGGCACCCAAGCCAATTGGGTATTGGAAGAAATTAATTTGAGTGATTACCTCGGACAAACCATCAAATTCAGGTTTAAACTGGGTTCAGATGGCGGAACTGTAGCGGATGGGTTTTATTTTGACGATTTCGAAGTGTTATTCAACGTGGATACCATGCAAAATGCACCTACAGCGGCCTTCAGTGCATCATCCGATACCGTCTGCTTAGGGATAGCGATGAGTTTTAATGATGCGAGTGCAAATAATCCTACTTCATGGTCTTGGAATTTTGGAGATGGCACCATGTCCTCCTCGCAGAATCCGAGTCACCTGTACCAAACTGCTGGAAATTTTGTGGTTTCATTAAGTGCAAGCAACGTGCATGGTACAGGACTGTTCATAGATACCGTTACGGTGTTGAATTGTGCGGGAATCAGTGCTGAATTCATGGAAAAAGGATTCATTGCTCCGAATCCATTCTCAGAATTTTTAACAATTTCAGGCCTACAAGAAGGAATGAAGGTGCGTATATTCAATCTCTATGGAACCCTACTTTATGACGGCACCGCCTCAAAAAAGATGGAGAAAATAGAAACCGACAAATGGGCTTCAGGAAGCTATTTTGTTGAGGTGTACAATGCGGATCAACGAAGCATCTCCTTGATCGTTAAACAATAACATTGAATATTCGGGTGCTGACATATATCTTCAGCATTCAATGGAGTATTGATTTATTGGCTCCGTAGCCATGACGAGGCAAAGCCTGTCATGGTGCTGACATATATCGTCAGCATTCAATGGAGTATTGATTTATTGGCTCCGTAGCCATGACGAGGCAAAGCCTGTCATGGTGCTGACATATATCGTCAGCA
>RFQF01000180.1 GCA_009925805.1 Flavobacteriia bacterium
TGCTCTCGCGGTATTTTCCTGAGTTAACCGAGCAACAACGCGATCAATTCGCCGCACTTCAAGCGCTTTATACGCATTGGAATGAACAAATCAATGTGATTTCCCGAAAGGATTTAGCGAATTTCTACGAACGCCATGTGCTTCACTCATTGGGCATTGCCAAGGTATATTCTTTTCTTCCCAAGGCTTTGGTGCTCGATGTGGGCACAGGAGGAGGGTTTCCTGGAATTCCTTTAGCCATCTTGTTTCCGCAGGCTCAATTCGTACTCGTGGACTCAATTGGAAAGAAAATTAAGGTCGTGAACGAGGTGGTTGCGGCCTTAGGTTTGAACAACGTACAAGCACATCATACCCGCGCAGAACAGGTCACTGGTACTTTTGATTTTGTGGTTTCCCGAGCGGTTACCGCCATGCCTGAATTCGTGAATTGGGTTAAGGATAAAATAAACAAGGGGACAGATATCCATGGTTTTCCTCATGGTATTTTATATTTAAAAGGAGGTGATTTAACCGAGGAACTGAGTGGGGTCAGCGGAAATGTTCGAGAATACGCCTTAAACGAAAGCTTTCAGGAGGAATTTTTTGCGTCCAAAAAAGTGGTGCATTGGTTTCAAGGTTGAAGCAGCTCTCGAATTTCTTGGCAGTCGCTCAACAAAAAGAAACTCCCCGTGACTAAAATCCCTTGGTTTTCCTTGCGCATGGTAAGTGCCATTTCCAATGCCTCATTGACTTCTGGGGCGAAATACCTTTGGGGTAAATTTAACCCTTCAGTTTGGGTCCTTAATTCATCCACGCGGTAACTGCGGGGGTTGCTGAATGCAGAAAATACCCATGCGGCTACTTGGTAGCGAAACTTGGCGAGATGTGCTAACGGTTTATCGTTCGAAGCGCCGAATACCACAATCAGCTCACGTACTCCGAACCCTTCAAGTGCCTGCATCGTGGCTTGTAATCCTTCGGCGTTGTGCGCTGCATCGTACCATACCTGTAGGTGATGCTTGGAAGGGGTTAAGCGCCCAAGGAAGCCGGTTTCAACAAACAGATTTTGCCAAGTAATGAAGGGGTTAAGGTGCTGTATGGAAAGGCCCAGGGTTTTCATTGCCTCCAGTGCCAAGGCTGCATTTTTGCGCTGGTAGGTAGGAAGGAGCTGCGTTGAGGCATCGTGGGATTGGGTAACAAATTGAATGGGTGCTTCGAGTGCTTGGGCACGACTTTGAAAAATGGTTTGCAACGTAATCCGTTCTTCGCCGCACAATACGGGAATGCGCGCTTTGATAATTCCTGCTTTTTCAGCAGCGATTTCGGGTAAGGTTTCCCCTAAAAATACTTGATGATCCAATCCGATTTGGGTAATGATGGAGAGCAGGGGAGTGACTACATTGGTGGCGTCAAGCCTTCCGCCCATGCCGGTTTCAAGCACCACGAAGCCACAGGATTCCTGTTGGAAATGTACCAAGGCCATGGCTAGGGTGATTTCAAAAAAGGAATAATCGGCTTTTTGGGTTTGAATTTTCTCGGTAAATGCCACCACAGATTCTTTTGAAATGGGTTTTCCGTTCACCCGAATGCGTTCTCGAAAATCGATGAGGTGCGGCGATGTAAACAAGCCCACACGATAATCGCTTTGCTGGAGAAAGCTGGCCATAAAAGCACAAGTAGAACCCTTTCCGTTGGTGCCCGCAACATGAATAAATCGCAGGGAGTTTTCAGGATTCCCCAGTACTTTTACTTTTTATGCAAACGGCATTCGTAACATTACCATCGCCAGAAACAGTGAGTTTTAAGTGAATTTTTACATCGACATCTGTATTGTATTTAGGCAATACGGGGTCATTGTTCCGAATACGCGCTTTGCCACTTCCAAATCCATCCCCTTCACCGTCCCCTTCACCACCGGTTCCTTTTCCATTACCTTCAAAGGCTCCGTTTCCACCTCCTTGGCCGCCACCATCTCCGCCATCACCGAAGGGGTTATTGGCCTTATTGGGAGAACTCGACGGATTATTAGGATTATTACCCACCGTATGGTTGGATTTTCCATTTACAATAGGCTCATTCCCTCTTGCAGTTAAAAGTTGTTCGCTTTGTTGCATCGGTTCCGAGCGTTCGTCGTTCGAAGGAGCGCCTCCACCTTTAGCGGATCCTCCATCGGCAATCAACAGGTCTTCTACAGAAATGGCGTCCAAAATTTCGTCTTCCACCATCAAATGTGCCACGGGAGGTGGATCTGGGGTAGTATATTTAATGAGAAAAAGCAGCAAACACAAGGCACCAATAAAAGCTGCAGAAAGTAAGGCACTTTTTCGTTTTTCCTGCGGAAGGCTATCGAAATAGGCGATATTGTTTGGGCTACTGGTCATCATACGGACGTTATATCGTAAATTTTACATAAAAGTTACATCATCAATAGCATGGTTACATAGCCGATGGCATACCCAGCAAAAGCGATGGGGGTTATGTTTCGTAGGTACCACCCAAAGGAAATTTTTTCGATCCCCATGGCAACTACCCCTGCCGCCGAACCAATAATTAATATAGAACCCCCGGTTCCGGCAGTATAGGCTAACAAATGCCAGGCGGCATGATCCATCGCATAAGGGAACATGCCCATGGTTCCAGCAACCAACGGCACGTTGTCGAAAATCGCCGAACTTACCCCGAGCAAGCCCATGAAAGCCGCAGGTGAAATGCCCGCTGCTTGTACTGATTGACCGAGATGGAAGATAATTCCTGCCGATTCTAAAGCTGCAACGGCGAGTAAAATCCCAAGGAAAAACAGAATGGTAGGAAGCTCCACTTTTTCCAAGGATCTCAAGGTTGGACTCATGGGGGAAAGATCTTCATTGATTTCAGTAAGCTTGAAGGATCGGTTCGATTTCCATTCCGCGTACAAGGCGAATAACCCCAAGACGAAGAGCATGCCCATATAGGGTGGAAGATGAACCCATGTTTTTAACAGGGGAATCGATAAGAAAAACCCAATACCTAACATTAGCTCCGTTTTACCCTTGGTAGGGGCATTTTCTTCATGAACCGTTACGCTTCCCCTGAAAATAGGCAGCCATCGCGCAAGAAGAAGAGGTACCGTGATGCATAAAATGGAGGGAAAGAAGGTGAATTTGATTAATGGTAAAACACTTATTTTTTGTCCAATCCATAACATCGTCGTGGTGACATCACCAATAGGCGACCAAGCGCCACCCGCATTTGCAGCAATCACCATAAAGCCGGCATACCAGAGCCGCTCCTTGGGTTGATCCACCAATTTTCGGTACACGGCGATCATCACTAAGGTCGTGGTGAGGTTATCAATGATGGCCGATAGAAAAAAGGTAATCGTACAGAGGAGCCACAAAAGACGGTATTTTTTGCGGGTTTTAATCAATGGAAGTACGGCTTTAAAACCTTCGAAATGATCAATCAATTCTACCAAGGTCATGGCACCAATCAGAAATATCAGGATTTCCGCCGTTTTTCCAAGGTGGTGCATCAAGGT
>RFQF01000019.1 GCA_009925805.1 Flavobacteriia bacterium
GGTTCGAATTGCCAAAATCAAAAACCTGGAAGACGATATTGCCCTAAGCCTTTCTGCCCTAGGTATTCGAATCATTGCTCCCATTCCAGGAAAAGGAACCATCGGCATTGAGGTACCTAACTCTAAGCCAGAAATGGTCAGTATGCGCTCGCTCATCGCTTCGGAAAAATTCCAAAATTTCGACGGTGAACTGCCTATCGTTATGGGAAAAACCATCACCAACGAAACCTATACCTTCGACCTCACCAAGATGCCGCACCTCTTGGTAGCGGGGGCTACCGGTCAAGGGAAATCGGTAGGATTGAACGCCATTTTAGTTTCCCTCCTCTACCGAAAACACCCTGCCCAAGTTAAGTTCGTTTTGGTGGACCCGAAAAAGGTGGAACTTACCCTCTACAATAAAATTGAGCGGCATTTTCTTGCCAAGTTACCCAACGAGGAAGAGGCCATCATTGTAGACACCTCCAAAGTGGTCAACACCTTGAATTCCCTGTGCATCGAAATGGACGACCGCTACGAATTGCTCAAAAATGCCGGAGTTCGCACCATCAAAGAATACAACGCCAAATTCATCAACCGCCGCCTAAATCCCGAAAAAGGTCACCGTTATTTGCCTTACATTATTGTGTTAATCGACGAATTCGCCGACCTCATTATGACCGCAGGGAAAGAAGTAGAGCACCCCATTGCACGCATCGCTCAGTTGGCGCGAGCCATTGGAATCCACCTCATCGTGGCCACGCAACGACCGTCCGTCAATGTCATTACCGGAATGATCAAGGCCAACTTCCCGGCTCGAATTGCTTTTCGAGTGCTTTCCAAAATTGACTCGCGCACCATTTTAGATAGTTCCGGTGCCGACCAATTAATCGGACGAGGCGACATGCTCATCTCGACGGGATCCGACATGATTCGTTTGCAATGCGGGTTTGTGGACACCCCCGAAGTCGAAGAAATATGTGAGTTTGTCGGCGGACAACGGGCCTATCCAAGTGCGTTTTTGTTACCCGAGTATGTACCCGAGGGAGGCGATTCCGGGGGGGATTTTGAAATGGATGAAATCGACCCAATGTTTGTAGATTCTGCACGCATCGTAGTTACCAATCAACAGGGTTCAGCGTCTTTGCTCCAACGAAAATTAAAATTAGGCTATAACCGCGCAGGACGAATCGTGGATCAGCTTGAAGCGATGGGAATCATAGGTTCATTTCAAGGCAGCAAAGCCCGTGACGTACTATTCACTGACCTGGAATCGTTGGACGAATTTCTTAAAACCAAAGGATTGCTTTAATTTTAAGCGGAATTTCGTCTCTTAACTTCGATGCACCTCTTATGAAAACCTGCGTGTTTGGAATGTTATTTTCCACAACCTTTTTTTGTTCCGCGCAGCTCATGCCCCTTCCTGCGCCGTTGAATACCTATTATCATTCCGGCAACGACTTTTCACGCCATGATGAAGTACTTACCTATTTTGAATTGCTCCAAAAAAGGTATCCCAACCAACTAGTCCTCGAGCGGTATGGGGTTACCAACGAAGGTCGACCCTTGTTTGTGGTGTACCTAAGTTCGGAACAAAACATGAACTCGTTGGAGGAAATTCGCCGAAAGCACGCCCTAGGAAGCCAGGACGAAACGCTGGCTATTGCATGGTTAAGTTACAATGTACATGGAAACGAGAGTTGCGGAACCGAAGCAGCGATGGAAACGGCCTATCGCTTACTCACCACCGAACAACGCTTACTTGAAAAAAACTTAGTCATTCTCGACCCATGCCTGAATCCCGATGGTCGCGACCGATATGTAAACTATTTCAAGCAATATCATAATCAAAGCGGTCAATTGAACGAACACAGTGCGGAGCACGACGAACCGTGGCCCGGAGGACGCTTGAATCATTACTTCTTCGACCTTAACCGCGATTGGGCGTGGTTAACCCAACAAGAATCCCAGCAGCGCATTAAACTCTACAACGAATGGATGCCGCACCTTCATGTCGATTTTCACGAACAAGGCATGAATGAACCGTATTACTTTCCTCCGGCTGCGGAACCCTACCATGAAGTCATAACCCCTTGGCAACGCGATTTTCAAAAACACATTGGAAAGCATCACGCAAGCTACTTTGACCAAAAAGGGTGGTTATATTTTTCCAAAGAAATCTTCGACCTGCTCTACCCTTCCTACGGAGACACTTATCCCACGTTCAATGGAGCGATCGGCATGACGTATGAACAAGGAGGTTCCGGAAGAGCAGGATTAGGGGTAATCACCTCCACCGGAGACACCTTAACGCTTAAAGAACGCATAGAACATCACGTGATTACGGGAATATCGACCTTGGAAACAGCCGACGACCACCATCAAACCCTGATCGATGAATTTCAACAATTTTCCCGTAAATCCACCAAAGAAAAAGGAATTACCTATGTCCTCGATGGAAGCGCCCCGAATATGGCTTCCCTCCTAACGCTTTTAGCAAGGCATCAAATTCAATTTTCCGTAGTATCCGAGGAAGTATCCGAGGAATGCAAGGGATTTGACTACTTCTCACGAGAAGAAAAGCGCTACAAACTGAAAAAAAAGGATGTCCTTGTTTACTCGCAGCAGCGTAAAGGAACCCTGTTGAACGTGTTGTTTGAACAAAAAACCACCTTAAGCGATTCCCTAACCTACGATATTACCGCCTGGTCGCTTCCTTATGCCTATGGAGTCCCTTGTGTAAAAGTCCCTAAAACGCTTTCCATTACGCTCCACGATTCTTTAGCATTTGTGCCCCCTTTAACAAAGCTCAGTGACCCCTATGCCCTTGCTATTCCATGGGAAAACTTGAATAGCGTCCGCGTGCTCAAGGCCTTGCTCGATAGCGGTTTGCACGTATCCCGAACGGAGAAAGAAATCCAAACAGCACAAGGCACATTGAAGCCGGGTACCTTGTTGGTCCTCAAAGCAGACAATCCAGGAAAAAATATAGCCCTCACCACACAGCAACTCCTCGAGAATTTTAACCTTCAAGCGATAAGTTTAACCTCCGGTTGGGCTGCGTCGGGGGCAGATTTAGGGTCATCCAGCATACGAAATATTCAACAACCCAAGATCGGCGTTTTATTTACCGACGACTGTTCTGCTTTATCGGTGGGGGAAATTTGGCATTTCCTGGATGCTCAAGTAGGGATAGCACATCAAATGATCCGATTCGATCCATCCGAATTCACCAAGCTGTATCCCTTGAACGTGATTTTCATTCCAGAAGGTTTTCGATTAGACGATTGCAGCAGCTTAAAACAGTGGATCAACGACGGTGGAATTTGTATTGTTATGGGCAACGCTGCACAAAATTTCATGAAAGAAGATTTTGGTATGAAGGAAGAAAACAGCCCTCCCTGGACGGGAACAAGCACCCTCGGAAATTACGGAAGCATGGAGCGTGCTGCGATCAGTAGCGCAATCAATGGCGCGATTTACCAATGTACCACGGATGCTTCGCACCCCTTAGCTTTCGGGTATAAGGAACCCTATTTTACGCTGCGCTTGTCCTCCGCAAGTTATCCCTTTCAAGGGGAAATCATCCAAAAAATTGCCGACAAGGATGCTTGGGTATCGGGATTCGTAGGACACGAGGTGAAAAACAAACAACCTGGAACGGTTACCGTAGGCAGCTATGCTCTTGGAGAAGGGAAAATCGTGTATTTTTTCGACAATCCCCTATTCCGGGGATTTTGGGAAAACGGGAAGCTTCAAGTGGCCAATGCGCTATACTTCTTAAGGTAATTTAATAGCCAACAAAAACCATAATATTTGTTTAACTTTGTTATCTATGAAACATTTCTTAAAACCTTTTTTTGCGCTCTTTTTATTGACAAACCTTATAAGTTCCTGCAATAGCAAAAAAGAACCCTACACGGTAAAGTTTACTTCCGAAAAAGACACTCTTTCCTATGTTTTGGGGGCGATGAATGCAAAAACCATATCGGAATCCCGCACGGAGTCCTTTGAAAAATTGGATAAAGAACAAGTTATTAAAGGATTCAATGCTAATTTGGCCGGAACCCCTGCAGAGGCTTGCCTTAGCACCCTGCAACAGCTTTTTGGTCCCACCTATCAAGACTTTAATCCGTCGTATTTAAAAGAAGGATCTTTGTGCATGGGCAAACTCACCGGTTATGCCTTTTATTATGACATCCGAAAATTAGGGGCGCTCGATCGCGTGAATTTCACCATGGTCAAAAAAGGGTTTGAAGACGGACTTTATCGACGGGATAGCACGGTAATTAAGCCCAATTCTATGCGATTTATCATGTCGGAGTTCATCACTGGACTGAATGTGGACAATGGAAACAAAATGCTTGAAAAAGCCAAAAAAATTCCGGGAGTTCAAGTGTTTGATAACGGAATTGTTTTACAAACTTTACAGGCAGGAAAGGGCCCCAACCCGGGAGCAACCGATGACGTCAAAGTACATTACATTCTAACCTCAGCGCTTGGGGACACCATTCAAAGCTCTTACCGAGGAGATCAAAACGGGAAAGTAGAACCCATTCCCTTGTCGTTAAATGGGGGAGTCATTCCTGGGTGGTCCTTTGCAATTCCTAAAATGAAGGTGGGCGGAAAATATAGAATTTATGTTCCTTGGAATTTAGCCTACGGCGAACAGCAAGGCAAAGAATCCTTATGCTTTTTTGTCGAGCTGATTGAACGAGGAGCCGCCGGAAGTTTCACGAATCCAATTAAAACGAACCAACAATGAAACAATTTCTCAGTATTCTCGCTGGAAGCTTAATCCTGTTCTCGTGCAATGATAAAATTGACCTCCTCGGCGACTATAAGGAAACTGCGGTGGTATACGGATTGTTGGACCATAGCGATAGCCTCCATTACATTAAAATAACACGAGCTTTCATCGGTCCTGGGAGTGCCGTTGATATTGCAAAAATTGCAGACTCGAGTTATTTTCAAAACGTAGATGCCCGGGTAAAAGAATATGTTGGGGGGGTTCTCACGCGAACCTGGGTCCTCAAGGACACCGTGGTAAATGACAAAAATACCAACGGAGCTTTTTATGCACCAAGTCAGCGGGTTTATTACTTCAAGACCCTTCCTACGGGAGCAAACGAAACCCAACAAGGTTCGCCATCGGCGCTCACCTCTTCCCTTAACATCAATGCAAAATATACGTTGGAAATCGACATTGACAATGGGAAATTTCAAATTGAAGGAAATACCGGTTTAGTGCATGGCCTGACCTCTCCCTCGAATTCGCAAAATTTCACCTTTAAATTTGCGTCAAATCCCGGAGAGTACTTGAGCGCAGGTGTTGCCGCTGTAAACACCTTTGGAAATGCTTACGTGGTAAATGCGCAATTGAATGTGATATATAATGAATATACGGGATTAAATGCTACCCAAAATTCCTTCAATTGGAAGTTAGGAGAACGGTCCATCCTGCCGGGAGAATCAACTACCTTTACTGCCAACGGTCAATCTTTCTATGAGCTCATGAAATCGGATGTTACGAATGATCCCTTGATCGATCGAAGAACCCTCGTAGGTATTGAATTCATAATCACAGGAGGTCATGAAGAGCTATACAACTATATGGTGGTTAACGCTCCAAGCTCATCCTTAGCGCAAAGCAAGCCCACCTACACCAACCTTACGGTAAGTAACGATAAGCGTGTGGTAGGAATTTTCTCTTCGCGTCAAACGCTCAAATTTTACCGTCCGTTTTTCACCAATGCTGCGCAAGCATACATTCGTGCCATTGATAAAAAATCCACCCGGGAGCTTTGTCAAGGCCCCATTACTGGGCTGCTGTTCTTTTGTTCGAACCATCCGGGTGATAACGTAGTTGGGTCTCAAGAATCCTACGCTTGTCAGTAAAATGCCCGAATGAATGAGCGACCTACGTGGTATGTAGACCTGATTCTACCCGTACCCATTAGAAACCTTTTTACCTACCGTGTACCCTTAGAATTCAACGATTCAATCCAAATTGGACAACGTGTTATAGCGCCCTTCGGCAATAAAAAAAGGATTACCGGAATCATTGCCAAGATTCATCCGGATGCACCAAGAAATTACACCGCTAAATATTTTGATTATGTACTGGATGAAGAGCCCATTATCACGGAAATGCAGCTTCAGTTTTGGCAATGGATTGCCACCTATTACATGGCCACGATAGGTGAAGTCATGGCCGCGGCCTTACCCTCGAATTTCAAACTCGCGAGTGAAACGGTAGTCTTGCTTCACCCGGATTTTAACGGCGACCAGGATGCTTTTAATGAAAAAGAGCGACTTATCCTTCAAATACTGGCGGAACGCGAAAAGGTGGAATTGAATGAACTGGCACAAATCA
The DNA here is from genome assembly GCA_009925805.1 of Flavobacteriia bacterium. Lineage (GTDB taxonomy): Bacteria > Bacteroidota > Bacteroidia > Flavobacteriales_D > Crocinitomicaceae > UBA952. The sequence continues at coordinate 6,356 of RFQF01000019.1, forward strand.
CGCAAACAGCAACGATCGCCATATTGATTAAAAAAATGATCGAGAAAGGGGCGGTGATCACGCAAGAGGAAATCAACCAACGGTATGCCCCAAAAACTCAATCCTATTTACGGATCAATCCTGAGCTTCACGACCAAACACTGGCTCAAATTCTCGACGAATTAGAAAGCAATGCCCGTTCGGCCCAACAATTTCATACGCTGCTTCGCATGATTCAATGCGCACGAGCCTCTCCAATCCCAGGAGCCTACGTCGATAAAAAAACCTTGCTCCAACAAGAGGTGAATTCCTCGAGCCTGACCTCGCTCATTAAAAAAGGAATTATTGTTCAAGAAAAATTGCAGATTGATCGGGTTGGCAGCGACTTCCGCACTTTAGCCCCCTTTCCTCAGCTTAGCTCCGCCCAACAAATCGCGCTGGAGTCCATTGAACACCATTGGAAATCGAACAACGTTACCTTGCTCCACGGAATTACGGGATCGGGAAAAACGGAAATTTACATGCACCTCATTCAATCGTACTTAGACTTGGGCAAACAAGTGTTGTTGTTAATTCCCGAAATTGCATTAACAACCCAGCTGATTCAGCGCTTGGAAAAATACTTCGGTGCACAGGTAGGGGTATATCATTCCAAATTCAACCAAAATGAACGCGTGGAGATTTGGCAACAAGTTCACGCGAACCGTTTGGATCGGTTTCGGGTACTGGTTGGAGCGCGGTCATCTATTTTTTTACCTTTCAAAGAATTGGGATTGGTCATTGTTGACGAAGAACACGAAGGGACCTACAAACAAAACGACCCAGCACCACGCTATCATGGACGCGATTCTGCCCTTTATTTGGCGCGAATGTTCGGAGCAAAAGTACTGCTCGGTTCTGCTACGCCATCCCTGGAGAGCTATCAAAATACCAAAGAAGGAAAGTATGGTTTAGTTGAGCTGAACGAACGATACCAAGGAATGGAGCTTCCTGAATTCATCCTTGCCAATGTTCGAAAAGAAAAAGAGGCCAAAACGATGGTTTCGCATTTCAGCTCCGTCCTCTTGGAGGAAATTAAAAGAAGTTTATCGCGAAAAGAACAAGTAATTCTTTTTCAAAATCGAAGAGGTTTCACGCCTTATTGGAGTTGTGAAGTCTGCACTTGGATACCCAAATGCCATCAATGCGATGTTTCGTTAACCTATCATTTGGGAATTAACTTACTTACCTGCCATTATTGTGGATTTTCTACCCCTCCTATGGGCAGCTGCGCGGCCTGTGGAAGCCACAAAATCAAAATGCTCGGATTTGGAACCGAGAAAATCGAAGACGAATTGCAACCCTTGTTTCCGGATGCACGCATTGAACGCATGGATTTGGATACCACACGATCCAAAACAAAATACGCCGAATTACTCAAAGCATTTGAAGACCGCGACGTCGACATCCTTGTAGGAACGCAAATGTTGGCAAAAGGCTTAGATTTTGAACACGTCGGTCTTGTTGGTATATTAGACGCCGAGCAATTACTCAGTACCCCCAATTTTAGGGCTTATGAGCGAGGTTTTCAACTCATGACGCAGGTTGCAGGAAGATCCGGTAGAAAGCATCAGCGAGGAAGAGTCGTCATTCAAACCCGAAATCCGGAGCATTGGATCATTCAATTGGTGATGGAAAACAATACGGTTCATTTCATCGAACAAGAGCTGTTGGAGCGTTCGAATTTCCGCTATCCGCCTTTTTACAAACTCCTGCATGTCTTGTTGAAGCATGAACAAGAATCCTTGGTTGTATCAGCTGCCAATGCCTTAGCCTTTGAATTACGCAAAACGTTGAAAGAAAGGGTTATAGGTCCAGAATTTACCTTAATCAAGCGGCTCCAAGGGCGTTATCAACAGGAAATTAAAATCAAGTATGAAAAGTCCCTCTCTGATAAAAAAGTCAAGGAGCACCTGCTAGCACTCCTTGATCAATTTTATGAAAATACCCGTTTTAAAAAAGTAAAAATCAGCGTAGATGTTGATCCATATTAACCTAAATAACTTTTAAGGGCTTTATTTTTCGTTGTATGCTTTAATCGACGAATGGCTTTTTCTTTGATTTGCCGCACGCGTTCCCGGGTAAGGTCGAATTTGTCCCCAATCTCTTCCAAAGACATCGCAGGTTTGCCGTCGAGACCATAAAACATACTTACTACCTCCGCTTCTCTTGGCGTTAAGGTAAGTAAGGAATGTTTGATGTCAGTTCGAAGCGACTCCAAGGTCAGGTTGGTTTCAGGGGTAACCATTCCTTCACCGCTCATTACATCGTACATGTTGGAGGAGGATTCGTCGCCTTCGACCAAAGGAGCATCCATGGAAACATGACGTCCGTTTTGTGCTAGCGATTGTTTGACTTCTTCCATACTGCAATTCAGAAATTCTGCCAATTCCTCTGCTGAAGGAGGACGCTCAAATTTTTGTTCTAACTCTGAAAAAGCACGGTTAATCTTATTGATATTACCAATTTTATTCAAAGGTAGACGTACAATTCGCGCTTGTTCAGCCAACGCCTGAAGAATGGATTGACGAATCCACCAAACGGCGTACGAGATAAATTTGAAACCACGCGTTTCATCAAAACGCTCTGCCGCTTTGATTAAACCAAGATTGCCTTCGTTAATTAAATCCGGTAATGCCAAACCTTGGTTTTGATATTGCTTCGAAACCGAAACGACAAAGCGCAAATTGGCTTTGGTAAGTCGTTCCAAAGCTGCGCGATCACCCTCCCGAATTCTTCGCGCCAGTTCAACCTCCTCATCGGCGGTGATAAGTTCCACTCGACCAATTTCTTGTAGGTACTTATCTAAAGATGCTGTCTCTCGATTTGTAACCTGTTTTGCAATTTTCAGCTGCCTCATACGTTAATTTTAATGAATTGTGTTATGCCTTAACGCACAAACATCAAAAAGGTTAGCTTTTTATGTTGAAAAATGCATAAAATAACCAAAAGAGCTTCATTAAAGCGACAAGCCAAGGCTTTTTCGAACCCGTTGTAGTACTTGATTCGCCACCCCATGTGCTTTTGCGGCGCCTGCCTTAAGGATTTTCTCCAACACTTCTTTATGGTTCATATAATAGGCATAAGCCTCCCGTTCTTTTTTGAATTTTTCCATGATTACCTCAAACAATGCCTGTTTCGCATGTCCGTACCCATAACCACCCTCCGTGTAGTTCGTGCGCATGGCCAATACGGCTTCCTCTTCTGCTAGCAAAGAATATAATGCAAATACATTGCAGGTGTCCGGATTTTTTGGTGCTTCCAACGGTGTACTGTCCGACGCAATGGCCATTATACTTTTACGCAAGGATTTTTCCTCTTGAAAAATATCCAGGGTATTGTTGCGCGACTTGCTCATTTTTTGGCCGTCGGTACCTGGCACAAGCATTACGCTGGCGTCAATTCGTTCTTCAGGTAAAACGAAAACTTCGCCCATTTTGGCGTTAAATCTCGAAGCTACATCGCGTGTAAATTCGAGGTGCTGTAATTGGTCCTTCCCTACCGGAACGCATTCGGCATCGTACAAAAGAATATCAGCAGCCATGAGCATGGGATACGTAAACAACCCTCCATTGACATCCTCCAGGCGATCGGCTTTGTCTTTGAAGCTATGGGCAAGCGTTAAGCGTTGGTATGGAAAAAATGCCAATAAATACCACATCAGTTCGCATACTTGGGGGACATCGCTTTGACGATAAAAAACCGAATTCTCCGGATTCAAGCCAAAAGCTAACCAAGTGGCTGCGGTTGCATAGGTGTTGTCACGCAGCTGTTGGGGATCTTTGATTTGTGTTAGGGAATGTAAATCGGCAATAAAATAAAACGAGTCATTGGTGGGAATCTGGGAAAGTTGAATCGCTGGAACAATGGCCCCAAGCAGGTTTCCTAAATGCGGAGTTCCGGTACTTTGAATACCGGTTAAAATTCGTGGCATGGGCTAAAATTGTCTCCAAAAATAAGAAATCGCGCGCTGAATTCCTTAAGAGAATTGCGTAAATTTGAACATGCGTTATGTGTTAGGGGGCTTATCGTTTCTTTGGAAATTATACATCGCCGTCGTATTCTTTTTTTGGGCGATCGTTTTGTATCCCTTTTTTTTATCCATCGTTTCGTTTAAAAAAACCAAAAAATACAGTTTTAAAATTTTCATTTTTTGGAGTTATGCCTTTCGCATTTGTTGTTTTTATCCCATTCGAAAAAGGATTCATGCTGCCTCGATCCCTGAGGGACCCTATATTATCGTAGCTAACCATACCTCTTATTTGGATATCTTTTTTATGTATTCCATTTTACCCAAGCATCCGTTCATGTTTCTCGGGAAAAGTGAAATCTTGAGTTATCCATTGGTTAAAACCTATTTTCGTTTAATGAATGTACCCGTGGATCGTTCCAACGCCTCTAAGTCAACACGTGCATATTTGGGGGCTATAAAAGCCTACGAGGCAGGGTATTCGTTGGCTATTTTTCCGGAAGCCACCTTTCCCACGGAGAATTTACCCCAAATGTTGCCCTTCAAAGCGGGCGCTTTCAAACTGGCCAAGCAACTGCAAGCTCCGATTCTTCCGGTTACCTACATGAATAACTATAAGCTGTTTTCGGAACCTACCATTTGGTTAGGTCCGGCTCGTCCCGGTTTGGCTGTCGTACATATACACCCCTTGATTAGCCGCGAAGAGGTTCAAGCCCTTTCGGAAAAAGAACTACTCGAAACCTGTTTTGCCACCATTGCAAAACCCTTGAAAATTAAAACACCGTAGGCATTTCAGGAAAATATGTATCTTTGAATCATGCAAATAGACGACGCACTGATCGATCATTTGAGCCATCTCTCCCGGCTTAAATTTGAAGGAAAAGACCGTGAAAATCTGAAAAACGACCTCGATAAAATCGTCCAATTCCTTCAAAAACTGAATGAAGTCGATACTGACCATGTGGAACCGCTCATTTTCATGAGCCAAGAGGTGAATTTCCTGCGTAAGGACGAAATATCCTCAGAAATTACCAAGTCCGAGGCGCTCTTGAATGCCCCTAAAAAAGACAGCGACTATTTTCGCGTAAGTAAGGTTCGCGGTAAGCACAATGCTTAGCTAGGACAAATAGCTGGATTTTTCAACAACAATGCAGCGGTTATTGGATTGTTTCAAATAACCAAGGTCATAGCAAAACACATAAACGTCGCCTTTCTTGGTTTGGTAGAACCCGGTATGGTAATGCACATTAAACCCTTGTTCAATCAAGGAATTTAAGGGTTGAACCTTTTGATTCTTTTCCAGTGAATCGGCCAGTATGCGACGGTTTTTTCGTAAAATACGGTTGATTCGCCGAACCACGGCATTGCAATCTTCGTTAAGACGATTGTTATACGCATTCCGGCAATAATCGGAACAGAATTTCTGATCTTTTCTACCTTGAAGCACTTCGCTGCATTCTAAACACTTTCGAGGATTCATCATACCATTTGATTAACAAGAATTAACATGACCAGCTGGGATAAGCATTTAATTTGTGGGAATTTTACAACTATTTTAGGTTTTGTATGATTTACGCCAACCCTTCAACAAGTCAAAGCTCGGAACAAATACGCTCTTTATCGGAAAAAATTGCGCTCCACCAAGCCCTTTTTGAGGAGTTGCGTACTGAAATTGGACAGCATATCGTAGGTCAAAAAAACCTAATTGATCAGCTTTTCATCGCGCTGCTTTGCAACGGGCATGTTCTCCTGGAAGGGGTCCCTGGTTTGGCAAAAACGTCCCTTTTACAAAGTCTTTCCTCGGTTCTCAATTGCAGCTTTAATCGTATTCAATTCACCCCAGACCTCCTTCCGGCTGACCTTACAGGAACCCCCATTTATCAGCCCAAAAGTGAATCGTTCAAGGTAAAAAAAGGCCCCATTTTCGCCTCGTTTATTTTAGCAGACGAAATCAACCGTGCCCCCGCTAAAGTGCAAAGCGCCTTATTGGAAGCCATGCAAGAACAGCAGGTGACGATAGGAGATGAGACTTTTCAACTTCCGAATCCGTTCTTGGTAATGGCTACGCAAAACCCTTTGGAACAAGAAGGGACTTACCCATTGCCCGAGGCACAAATGGACCGATTCATGCTAAAAATTCATGTAGATTACCCCACCAAAAACGAAGAATTAGCTATCCTACGCAAGCATGTAAACCCAAGCAACAAAACCGTTCTTAAAGCGCTGTTAGAACCACAAGATCTCCTGAACATACGGGCATTGGTGGAAGAAATTTACATGGACGAAAAAATTGAGCATTACATTGTTGATATCATAACAGCGACCCGAAATCCCTCGGCCTATGGGATGAGCAACCTAAGCCGCTACCTTCAAACAGGTGCTTCACCGCGAGGTACCCTGAACTTGGCGCGCGCGGCAAAAGCTCAAGCATTCTTAGAAAATCGTGCCTTTGTGATTCCTGAAGACCTCCACCGCGTGGCCACATGTGTGTTGAATCACCGTCTTCAGCTGCATTTTGAAGCTTCCCTTGATGCAATGGATGGAAGAACCATTGTTCAACAGATTTTAGCCACGCTCGAAGTGCCCTAACCATGCAGCGCGATCGAATCCTTGCTAAAATCCGCCAAATTGAGCTTGAATCGAACCGTCACAGCCAAATGCCGCTAAGCGGCAGAATTAAATCCCATTTTCAAGGCCAAGGCATGGCGTTTCGCGAAGTGCGCAGCTATTTTCCGGGCGACGACGTACGCACCCTGGATTGGAATGTTACTGCCCGCTACAACGAACCCTTTGTTAAAGTGTTTGAGGAAGAACGCGAGCAAGAAATCATGGTGCTTGTGGATGTTTCAGCTTCTATGTACTATGGAGATTATTCCTCTTCCAAAATCGAAAAATCGCTCGAAGTGTTGGCCACTATTGCCTTTTCAGGTGTTTCCAAGCAAGACAAAGTGGGTGCAATTTTTCATGCCCAAGGCCTCGAAGCTCAATTCACTCCGAAAAAGGGAAAAGCAAACGCTTTTAAAATGGTCGATGCACTTCTTCGATTTTCTCCAAAACAAGAAAGAACGGACTTAAACGAGGCCATTAAATTGCTTCGAAAACCCCTGAAAAAAGGAAGGATTTTATTTGTCTTAAGCGATTTCATGGGCCAAACATTGGATCAAACCCTTTGGTCTGAAGCCTCAAAAAATCAGAGCATCCTTGCTGTGAACCTGCATTCCCCTTCGGAAGGAAACCTTCCAAAACAAGGAATTTTCGGTATGCTGAACCCCGAGACCGGAGATCGCCTTTGGGTCAATGGTTTTTCACGAAAAACGCGAAACCGCTGGCAAGCAACCCACGAAGCGCATCAAGGAGCGGTAAAAGATTTCTTCCAACAACAGCGTATTCCCTACCTGGTTATCACCACCGAAGACGAACACCTTTTGGCGTTTCATCGGTTTTTTCATATGCGGAAATGAAGCGTACGATCCTGCTCCTCATACTGGTCAACAATTTCCTTTTATTATGGGGTCAGGAGGAGGCTGTCTACCTTTCAACCAAAGAAATCAAGGTTGGTCAGCCCTTCATGCTAAGGTATGAACTCACGTATCAAAAACCCCAAAAATTCATCGTTCGCCTCCCGGATTCGTTGTTTGCAGCCAAAATAGTACATCGGCGAGAGGATCCCTTCGGGGTGCCTTTTAATGGCTTAGAGGTTCTCGGCGTCTCGGATACCACCGCGTGGAATCAATCGGTGGGGCTTTGGTCCGCAGAATTGAAACTCGTTTGTTGGGATACCGGGACCCTCATGCTCCAACCTATTCCCTATTGGTTAGATGGCCAAGAAAAAGCCTTCAGCGGAGCTTTGATAACGTCTACTTTACTTAACGAACAAACAGGAAGGCCCTTGTACGACATTCAAGAAAGCTATTCGATTTCAAATACGTCCAAGAAACAAGGATTCAAACCGCTACTTTGGTCCGTATCGGTTCTGAGCATCCTTTTTTTAGTTCTATGGATTGTTCGGTCAAGAATTCTTCGAAAACAAAATCCACCCGCTCCTTTGAACCTACGCCAAGAAGCCTTGAAAAAACTCGCCAACCTGAAAAGGAAAGGGCTTTGGTTAACGGATGAAAAAAACCATATCACCCAACTCTCGATGCTCGTGCGATGGTATTTATCTAGGAGGTTTAACCTCAATCTAACAGGTCATACTCGAAATTCTTTATTGATACACCTTCAAAATCAAGGGATGGATTCCAGCATGCTCGCGGAATTAACCCAATTCTTGGAGCGTTGTGAATCGGTAAAATTCGCCAAAATTCACTTATCCCATGAAGCACATGAACACTTATTGGATTGGGTAGCATCGTTCGTTGAGGGCTTACAAGAAAATGAAATCCATGGAACGAATGATTAACGCGCTGCCATTTGCTTTTCAAGAGCCTCGCTGGTTTTGGGCATTTGCTTTTGTGCCCATCCTGGCTGCGGTCATTTATTATCGAGAAAAACGAAGCCAAGGCGATTTTAAAATGAACCTACTACCCGAAAATTTGGCGGCTAAATCTTGGGGATTATTTGCATTCAGAATACTCTATTTATTGCTGCCAATTTTCCTGTATTCCTTCCTAATTTTGGCCTTGGCTCAACCCTATTCATGGAGGAAAAGCCTGAATAAAAATCAAGAAAGCACCTACGGAATCGATATAATGCTTGCGATTGACCAATCCCTTTCCATGCAAGCCACCGACTTTTATCCCAACCGAATTGAAGTTGCAAAAAAAGTGGCTAGTGACTTCATTCAAAGCCGAAAAGGCGACAAAATAGGGTTGGTTTTTTATTCTGGTCAAGCGCTTTTGGCATGCTATCCGACACTGGATTATGGAAAATTACTCCAAAAATTAACCGAACCCATACCGTATGATTTGGAACCCGGAACGGCCATTGGGGTTGGGCTTGGCACTTCACTCATTCCACTTAGAAACAAACAGATTAGGTCCAAAGTGGTCATCTTACTCACCGACGGAACCAACAATACGGGCGATGTTAGCCCCATGGAAGCGGCTCAGATAGCCCAAGGAATCGGAACGCGCGTGTACACGATTGGGGTCGGAACCAACGGAATTGCACGAACTCCCCGCATGACAGCCTCAGGAGTGATTTATGAAAACATTCCAGTAGAAATCGATGAACTTACGTTACGCAATATCGCTGAACTAACGGGAGGCGCATATTATCGAGCCAACGACGAAAACACGTTGAGGTACATTTACCAGCAAATTGAAACCTTGGAAAAACGGAAAATCCCCAGGGAACACCAGCATGATTACCTTCCCTCAAGTCCTGAAATTTTTCTTGTTTTAGCTTTGTTATGTTGGATTTTGATGTGGGTTTTCGATCAATTTATTTTCATTTCTTCCTCCAATGCATAACCGACCAGCCGCGAAATCTTCCATGATTGCCTTGATTATTTTGATCATCGTTTTGTTTTCTATTGGGCTATTTATTTCGATTTATCCGAGCAAGGGTTCTTTCTTTTTCGTGCATCCTGAACGCCTTACTGCACTCCTTCTATTGCCGCTAATTTTTATGTTCTTTTACCGACGGAATCGCGCGTTCAATGAGCAATCGAGGATCCTTGCCAACCCCTATCATTCGTTAAGCGTTTCTAAAAGCAAAACATGGATAGCTCAATTTTTAAAGAGCTTTGTATTTTCCATGCTTATTATTTCTTGGGCTTACCCTTGTTTAGGCGATAAAAAAAATACGGGCTCGAGGAACCGTAAAGAATGGGTGTTTTGTTTGGATCTTTCCAATTCCATGAATGTGCGCGACATTTCCGGAGAATCCCGCCTCGAAATTGCGCAACGACTTATGAATGCCCTTACGCATCATTTCCATGAGGAAGCCGTTTCCCTGTGCACGTTTGCAGGGAATGCCCACGAGGAAATACCGTTAACTATCGATTATGCC
>RFQF01000181.1 GCA_009925805.1 Flavobacteriia bacterium
ATGCGCATGACCTCCATGAACAAATCTTCCACGGGCGAAGATGAACTTTTAAGGGAGGGATAAAGGCGATTTAATGTGTATTGAAACAAAGCCTCCAAATCCGATGTTTCGCAAAAATACCGCGCATATTCGAACGTACCGACCCGAATATGGCTCTTCATGGTTCTTGTCAAGACTGCTCCTTCGTGCATTTTTTCCCGAAGTACTTCATTGCCCGTTTTGATAACGCATAAACTTCTTGAAGTCGCAATTCCAAGGCCATGCATCGCTTCGCTGATTAAGTATTCACGTAACATCGATCTTAAAGTTGCACGCCCATCTCCTCCCCGGGAATAGGCGGTTTTTCCTGCGCCTTTCAATTGGATATCCAAGCGCTCTCCTTGCGGAGAAATATGTTCTCCTAAATGAAGGGCTCTTCCGTCCCCAAGCATAGTGAAATGCCCAAATTGATGTCCCGCGTATGCTTGTGCAAAAGGCGGATTGTGGGTATAATCCCCGTTCCCCGAAAGGAATTGCACACACGCCCTTTTGTCTTCTGGAATTATCCCAAGCTCACGGCTTAATGCTTCATTCCAAAGCACCCCTTCTGGTTGAGGGGACGGTGCGGGCAATTGCAGGGCATAAAAAACGCTCGGCAGCTTGAGGTAGGAAGTGTTCCATTGAAAATTCATGCTATTTCGGCAGGGGAATGATGAAGCTTAAGGAGAAAATCAGCCATTTTTTTTGTTTGGAAGCTTCGGGCATATTGTTCAACATGAATGGAATCACACTTTATGGCCCCAGAGGCGGCATGTTCCTCAAAAAGAGTTGTGAGTGTTTCCAAAAGGTGATCTGCGTCCTTCAAGATGATTCCCGCATTGGTTTCGCGGAGCACATCCTCTTGAAGTGTTTCTGAAAAATCCGCTCCTACCTCTAGGGGATAATGTTGCTGTTTCAGGGCATTAGCTTCCGGATCATGGGTAAAACAAAAGAGAATCAAGCGTTTCAGACCCAGGTAATCGTAGATTTTTGTCCCCATAAACGCATAGTAATTAAACAAGAGTAACGCATTGTAGCTTGCCAATTGTTGCAAAAGATCCTTATTTGGAAGCTTCGCGTACACTTTAACATATTCTTCCAATCGAGGGAATGTTGCTCGAACTTCATTCATGATCTCCTCGTTGCGGTTGGTTCCGTAAAACGATAAAAAAAATGCACGTTCAGGGTTCATTTCCTTCCATTGATTCAAGGTGGCAAGTACCCGTTTCCAAGGATGCCAATCGTACAACGTGCCTACGAATGGAATGCTGAAGGTCGATGCATTTTGAGTTACCTGTCTTACCTGATCCATCGCCTCGTGATCAAATCCGTTGGGGATAATCGCGATCTCTGGAAAGATTCCCACCGATTGAATTTGATGCGCTACAAAAGGTGAGACGGTGGAAATACCCTGGGCATTATTCACTGTTCTTCGTTCGATGGATCGCTGAAACCAATGATATATCCATGGACTTTTTCGGAGATTGGGCGACCATGGATCGCGGTAATCGGCCACCCAGGGAAGGTTGAACTGTTGACCAAGCTTCTTGGCGTAATGAAAAAGCACGAAAGGTTCGCCAGTGGCTAAAATAATATCTACTTTGTTGTTTTTGATGTAGTTATAGGCTTCAAGGTAAATCGGTAGTTTAGGTCCCGTTCGGGCATAAAATTGCATGATTTCGTACCAAGCACTGATCGTTTTGCGTAGAAATCGGAATTTATTGGTACCGTGTTTCAAGAGGAGACGGTTGCTTAAATTGGGACGGTAAGGACATCGGATCACTGTTCCAAAGGAATCTTGTTCTTTTCCTGCGTGTTCGGTAACAAAAGACGCTGTCAATGAGCAAGGCATTGAATTTTTCGTCTGAAAAATCAAGCTTCTTTGCAATATACTTCATCTCCACTAATACACAATCCTCCACGTAGGGCTTATTTTTCAGCATATCTAGGGCATCATCCCTTCGGATTGTGCCTGCACATATCTGAGAGGATAAGGTGGCTCTGCGGTAATCAATATTGAATTTGTTGTATAAATAATAGGATTGTATAAATCCAGTGTATTTCGATTCATAATGTTTACCCCCATACTCTTTCCAATCGAGTTTTTCTTTAAGTAAACTAATGCTCTGCGTTTTATCAAACGGCAAGTAATTCAAGAAATAAATCATTTTTATCCCCTTGAACAACTTATAATAGGCCTCCTTTACGAACCCAAAGGTAGGAAAAGAACGAAGCTTAACTGGACCAAAATTAGAACAGATATGTTTAAAATACCTTAAGTCTTTTGCATTATAATGCCAATGTTTAGGTAAAATCCCTTCTGTTGCAAAATTCCCTCCACTCAATATATACTTCACTCCATGTTTCGCTGCCATTTTATGCAAGATGGCAAGAATGGCAATATCCGTTGGCGTATCAGCTTCTGGAACACTCGCTCTTAAAAATGCGGCTTGAATCTGTTTAAACTCTTGCCAATCCAACACAACACATTCGTAATCAATATGTAGTTTCGTCGCTATGTTTCGGATATTCTGGTTTGCCTCTATGGAATTCCAACCATTATCTAAGTGGACCCCTAACACGCGCAAGCCAAGTTCCTTGGCCTTCCATGCCGCAAAAGATGAATCTACGCCCCCACTTAATCCTACAATGCAATCATATTTCTTATTTCGGCCCGCTGCTTTCATTGATCTAAGCAGTTCAGATAACATGGTATCACTTAGTTCTCCTTGATAACTAAAATGCGCACGCTTGTTTATAAACTCTGAACAATGATTACAGTTTCCATTAGAATCGAAGGTAATGCCGGGATCGCTTGTATCCATTACACATCGGTTACACAATTGATAAAAAACTGTTTCTGATTGCATTATCGTGCAAAGATACAATTCATATCGGTATCTGAATACACAATTAACCTACTGATTCAAAATAAAGATTGCAGCTCTTCTCGAGAAGGATAATTCACAAGTACACCTTGATTTTTTGATTGAAACACAAACAAGCTGCCTGCACCATAACCATTCAGTTTCAATCTGTTGTGAACCGAATTTATTTCTTTCAGAGAGCTAAGGCCACCAATACCTGTAATCGGAATGCTTAGCTCATTCGAGATTTCTGATAATACGTATTTATCTAAGCCTTGATAGGTTCCATCCCGATCAACAGATTGAATAATTAATTCACCCGCCCCATTCGTTTCCATCCTTTTGACGTATTCAATCAGATTTGCCTTGAGAGACTGTTTGCCGTTGCCAAATACAACCATATTTTTACCTAACCAAGAGCGTTTAATGTCTACACAAACCACAATACTCGACTTTCCAAAGCGATTACTGGCGTCTTGAACAAAGGACGGGTTTCTTGCTGCGACACTGCCTAGAATTACGCGTTCAGCACCAGCTGCTAGCAGCTGG
>RFQF01000182.1 GCA_009925805.1 Flavobacteriia bacterium
GAAGCAAAGCATTTTTTCGCACATGAATGAGCTTGCTTTGTTGCACAACGCAGTGAATCTTGGTCAGGGTTTTCCGGATCATGATCCACCTCAAGGTTTAATCGATGCTGTGCATCGCTCTTTGGAAGATTCTGCTTTTCAATATTTTCCTTCTTCAGGTTATCCGGCATTGCGTGATCAAATTTCCGGGATGTTAGCCCAGGATGATTCCATTCAGGTGGATCCCATTTCTGAGATAACCGTTACTGCGGGTGCTACCCAAGGTTTAGCGGATGCAATACGTAGCTTGGTCGGTACCGGGGATGAAGTGATTTTGGTGGATCCTGCCTATGATTCTTATGCGCCAGTTATCCAATCAACTGGGGCCAAGCCTTGTCGAATTTCCATGCTATATGATGTTGATGATGGTTTTTCGATGGATTGGCAGCGAATTTCTGATTCGATTAGCAAATCCACCAAACTTCTTATTCTGAATAATCCGCATAACCCTAGCGGGTATTTAATGAACGGTTCCGATCACCATTATTTGGAGACTTTGATGGAAAAACATAGTCAACTTCACTTATTGGGGGACGAGGTTTATGCGCATATCGTATTTGAAGGTTCTTTTCGTAGTTTTTTGAAAATGAGTTCTTTCAGAGAAAGAATTTTGGTGGTTCATTCGTTTGGTAAAACTTACCATTGCACAGGGTGGAAATTGGGTTTTGTGGCCGGCTCTCCAACGTGGATGCAGAAATTTAGGAAGGCTCACGAATTTAATGTTTTTTGTGTTAATTCTTTGTTGCAAAAAGCTTTTGCTGATTTTCTTGCAACGGATCAATCGCGGCATGAAATTTCTTCCTTTTACTTGGAACAAAGAGATTACATGATGGATTGGATTCGTAAGGGCCCCTTACAAGCAATTCCTGTACAAAGCACTTATTTTCAATGGATTGATTATAGCCAATGGGCTAACCAAGGTGGTTACCTTGTTCAAGGAAATTCTGATTTGGAACAAGCCGAGATTTGGTGTCAAAAAGCAGGATTTACTGCTATACCTTTTACCCCTTTTGTGGATACCAATAGTGGATGGAATCACCGTTTAATGAGGCTTTGTTTCGCCAAGAGTAAGGACAAAATAAACCACGCCTTTCAGAATTTATACAGCGCTTTGGGTGTTCAATATTAGTACGTTATGCGCTTTATTCTTTATCAAAACGCGGCCCAATGGGGTAATCCTGTTGCTTCTATACAGAACCTTGAAGAAGGATTGCTTTCATTGAAGGGCTCCTGGAAGAAAGGGGATGTTTTGGTTTTACCGGAAATGTTCAGCACGGGGTTCATCACCGAGGAATCGCTCTTGTCAGATAGAAATCAATTAATTGAAAATCAGGACTATACCCTTGGATGGATGCGGAAATTTGCCCAAGAAAACCTTGTCAGTGTGATGGGATCCATACCGTATTGGAATGGGGAACTTCTGTTTAATCGTCTCTTTGTGATTGATGAAGGAAACGCGGTTAGGCAGAAGGAGCTCTCACATTATAATAAGCGCCATCTCTTTGGTATCGCCGGGGAGAATCGCATGTACACAGCAGGCCAAGAGCGTGTAATTGTAGACAAAGGGGAGTTGCGTTTGAATATGAGTATTTGTTACGATTTGCGTTTCCCGGTATGGCTGCGTAATAGAGGCGATTACGATGTTTTGGTTTGTGTGGCGAATTGGCCTGTAGCAAGGTCCACCGCTTGGAGAGCTCTATTAATTGCCAGAGCCATCGAAAATCAATGCTATGTTCTTGGGGTTAATCGTGTAGGAATTGATGGTACCCAGACGCCGTACGGTGGTGGTTCTTTGGTGGTTGGTCCCGATGGTTTAGTTTTGGAGGAAATGGAAGACGCAGAGGGTTATCTTATTTTTGAGCCCGATGTGCATTTCCTGAATAAATTCCGTAGGGCCTATCCTTTTCTTAAGGATGCCGATGATTTTAGTTTAATTTAAGACGATGGAAGACAAAGACGAACCTCAGACAGCGTCATTGCGCTTGGATATCCGTGCACAACGTCGAAATATTCAGGTTTCGCTTAATGAACAAGCCCGTGAATGGCAGGCCCTGCTCGTGTATTTGGAAGGAAAATTCATGAAACGCCCTGACATGAACGGGGTTTTGTTCCTGGTGGGATTGAATGTGCTTGGTTTGGGCCCGCAGGAATTTAGCAAAGAGCAGAAACAAGACCTTTTGCATATCGCTGTATGCGAGCTTTTATCTTTTGCGGAATTTTATGAATTTGCCGGGCGTGATGACCAAGGCTGGCCGCATTACAAGGTTTTGCGAAGCCCTCAGGGAATGAGTTTAGCCGAACAGGAAGCGGTCTTGCGCGCTTGCGCTGTGGAGTATTTTAAAGAAGCGGATACAGACTTTAATTTTATAGCATGAAAACATTGTATAAACATTTCTTCTTTATCCTTTTCAACCTAACCGCTATGTCGATCATGAACCCCGAGGCGATAGCCTCTGGGCCTACGGAAACGAGGGTCTATTTGGAAACCAATTATGGAAGGCTGGTTCTTAAACTTTACAACAGCACCCCCCTTCATAGGGATAATTTCGTTAAATTGGTTAAAGAGGGCTATTACGACGGGCTTCTTTTTCATCGGGTGATCAAAGATTTTATGATCCAGGGCGGCGACCCGGAATCCAAAAACGCCATGAAGGGCGCTATGCTGGGCAACGGAGGGCCGGGTTATACGGTTCCTGCAGAATTTGTTGATAGCCTTATTCATCGCAAGGGGGCCTTGGCTGCCGCGCGTTTAGGGGATGGGATGAATCCCAAAAAGGAATCCAGCGGCAGTCAATTTTATATTGTTCAGGGTAGAGTGTGGCGAGACGCAGATTTGTCCGCTATGGAATCCAGAACCGGCCGCAAATACAGTGATGAAGACAAAAAAGCGTACCGGGAAGAAGGTGGTACCCCTCATTTGGATGGTGGCTATACGGTCTTTGGACAATTGGTGGAGGGCTTTGACGTTTTGGATCGTATAGCTACGACTCCTACGGGGGGCGCGGATCGTCCTAGCGAAGACGTTCGCATCCTGAAAGCGGGGCTGGTCAAATAAATGAAAAGCATATCCTACAACGTAAACGGAATTCGTGCCGCCGAAACCAAGGGCCTTAGCTCTTGGTTGTTGGAGCAGAACGCAGACCTTATAGCGCTTCAAGAAACCAAAGCCTTTGAGCATCAATTTGATTGGTCACCACTTCAAGGCGCGGGATATTTTGTACACACCGAATCCGCCGTTAAGCCCGGGTACAGCGGTGTTGCCGTCTTGTCTCGGCAGGAACCCCTTGCGGTTGTTCATGGCGTCG
>RFQF01000183.1 GCA_009925805.1 Flavobacteriia bacterium
TGGATAAAAAATAAAGACCATGAATGATTCGGATAAATTAATCGCTTTGAGTTCAAGTTATGAGCTCTTAAAAACAGAGATTCGTAAGGTGATTGTCGGTCAGGATGAAGTAGTTAATCAAGTACTTATTGCCATGTTTTCGGGAGGTCATTGCCTTTTGGTTGGGGTTCCAGGGTTGGCAAAAACACTCCTTGTGAACACCATTGCATCCTCCCTCGGAGTGGCCTTTAACCGCATCCAGTTTACCCCGGACCTCATGCCGTCCGACATCATTGGATCCGAAATTCTGGACGAAAATCGAAGTTTCAAGTTTATTCCAGGCCCCCTTTTTACCAACATTGTGTTGGCGGATGAGATCAACCGTACCCCTCCCAAAACCCAATCTGCCTTGCTTGAGGCCATGCAAGAGCGAAAAGTTACTACCGCCGGAAAAACGTACAATCTAACTCAACCGTTTTTTGTGCTTGCAACCCAAAATCCCATAGAACAGGAAGGTACCTATCCTTTGCCGGAAGCCCAATTGGATCGTTTTATGTTCAACATTTGGGTGGATTATCCCTCGTTTGAAGAAGAAATTGCCATTGTAAAATCAACGACTTCAGGGGTGAAAGTTTCTGTAAACAATGTACTGAGTGGCGAGGAAATTTTGGAGTATCAATCCTTGATTCGTCGAATTCCGGTGGCGGATAATGTGCTTGAGTATGCCGTTAATTTAGTTGCTAAAACACGCGCGAATTCCGAAAGAGCAAGTGAATTAACCAAAAAATACATTACCTGGGGCGCTGGTCCGAGGGCATCACAGTACTTAATTTTAGGCGCAAAATGCCATGCGGCATTAAAGGGAAAATTCTCTCCCGATATCGAAGATGTTAAGGCAGTGGCCATTCCGATTCTACGTCATCGCTTGGTGAAAAACTATAAAGCCGAAGCTGATGGATATTCTATGGATCGTATCATTGAGAGCATGTTGTAATCGTTTTTTCAACAACCAACAGCATTTTGTTGAAAATAAAGAGAACCAAGGTTAGGCTGGGTATTGTGAAAAACTTACTTTCGTTAAAAGGCTAATGCATGTTCGAAGAAGACGAAGATCCTTTCAATGAAAATCAGTTAAACGGTGATATTGAACAGTTTGAGGCCCATCTTGTCGGTCACGAACTCGGGTTCATTGATAGTGATCGAATGGAAGCGGTTATTGATCATTATTTTGCATTAAGCGATTTTAAAAAGGCCAAGCGTGCAGCACAAATTGCCGATGCCAACTTTGGCTATAATCCCATTTTTCGATTGCGAATCGCTCAAGCGTTGTGCGGTGAGAAGAACTTCAAAGCTTCGCTCGAAATGCTGTCAAAACTCTCGCACGAATCCATCGCTCCTTTTGAATTGTATATCAGTTATGGTTCCGTCTACACACAAATGAATCAACCTAACTTAGCGATTAAGTATTTTCTGCAAGCCTTACCCTTAGCAGAGTTGGACGAGCTGGAAGATTTATATCACGATCTCGCACATGCTTATTCGCAATTAGATGATTTGGAAAATTGTGTTGCCACCTTGGAAAAAGGACTTTTAGCGTTGCCGAATTGCGAATCTTTATTGTATGAACTGGGTTTTACCTATGATCGTATGGGGAATTACCAAAAAGCGGTTAAAACCTACCTGGATTATATTGATGAAAATCCTTATGCTTCCATGGCTTGGTACAATTTGGGTAATTCGTACTCCAAATTAGAAGATTATACCAAGGCCATTTGGGCCTACGATTATTGCATCTTGATCATTCAAGACTTTTCTCCCGCACATTTCAACTTAGGGAATGCCTATCTATCCTTGGAAAAACATCATAAAGCCATTGAGTCTTTTGAGATGGTGCTCGAACTTGAGGGCGACGATCCCATGGCGCTGTGCTATTTAGGCGAAGCTTATGAACAACTGCAAGAGTATGAAATAGCCATCAATTATTATCGACTGAGCATCGAACTTCAACCCGATTTATACGAAGCATGGTTGGGGTTAGGAATTGTCTTGGATTTACAAGGGAAGACACGCGAGGCTTTAACGCATTTACACAAAGCGCGCGATTATGCAGAAGGAAATGGTTCCGTTTCTTTGGTGTTGGCGAATGCATACCACAAGCTTGAGGACCGCGTATCGGCCGAAACATATTTCGTGGAATCTCTGGAACTCGATCCCACAGACCCCGAGGCGTTGTGCGATTATATGAATTTCCTTCTCGAAAAAACGCCCACTGAGGCATTGTGTTATTTAGAAGATAACCAAGAGTCGTTAGAGGTGAATGAATATTATACACTCTTACTGGTCCACGTTCTTGTTCAATTAGGCCATAACGAACAAGCACTCTTTTTTTTCTCAGGGTTAATCCACCATGATAAATCGCTTGCTGAAAAGCTCTTTGAATGGAATCCTAAGTTGCGTAAACATCGCGATTTTATATCTTTGCTGAATGATTAACGCTGAAATACCCTATATCCCGGAAAGAGATCAAAAGCCACGCGAAAATGGGGTTACCATGATGATGGATAAAGGCTTAGGACTCCGTGAAACAGAACATTTTATCGAAGCCTCGGCGCATCTTACCGACTTGGTGAAGTTTGGATTTGGTACGTCCATGGTAACCAAAAACTTGGAAGATAAAATAAAATTATACCAAGAAGCCGGATTAAGGCCTTACCTCGGTGGAACCTTATTTGAAGCGTTTTACGCCAGAAATTGCTTCGATGATTATTTGCGACTATTGGATCGTTTGAAATTAGATCTCGTCGAGGTGTCCGATGGGTCGATTATTATTCCCCATAAAGAAAAGTGCAGAATAATTAAAAAGCTGTCCAAGAACTTTACCGTGTTGTCGGAAGTAGGTTCCAAGGATTCAGGGATAATTGTCTCTCCCTTTAAATGGGTTAGTTGGATGCGCGCCGAACTCAAAGCAGGTTCTTGGAAAGTGATTGCAGAAGGAAGAGAAGCCGGAAATGTCGGGGTTTTTCGCCCCAACGGTACCGCTCACACCTTGCTAATCAACCACATCATTGCTCGGATTGACCCAACAAAAATTTTGTGGGAAGCGCCTATAAAGAATCAGCAAGTTTGGTTTATTAAACTGTTTGGAGCCAATGTTAATTTAGGAAATATTGCTCCCAACGACATTATCCCCCTCGAATGTTTGAGGTTAGGTCTTCGTGGTGATACCTTTTTTGAATTCTTGCCGGAGGATTACGCCCAGCGCCGAAACGGAATCTTTAGAACATTTTACAGTTCGCACGTCTTCTGCTTGCATTGCGATGCATAGGTTTAATTCAACATTGCTGTTATTGGGGCTCTTAA
>RFQF01000184.1 GCA_009925805.1 Flavobacteriia bacterium
TACAGATCAAAACATTTTCAGAAATGCCAAGATCTTCCCGACGGACCTCAGCAGCAACTTGAATGGGAACTGGAACATTTCGTACGACCTCAAATGTTTTGTTGTATCGGGCACGGAATTGTGCGGCCAAGGATCGGTTGACCGTTAACAGCAGGTCCGCTTTTATTGCAACATTCCGTTCGATCCAACACCAAATTTTCTTCTTGAAACGACTATTTTCTAATTCAGGGACTTCCGTAAAAAGTTCATGCGCATCAAAAACCATACGTTGTCTTTTCATTTTTTTTAACAAATAACATGGAAAAACGGTGTCTAGGTCGTTCGCCCAAAGCACGGATTTAGGCTGTATCATAAGGAATCCAAGCAATCGTAGGTTGAAAAACAGGTAGAAAAGCGGCCCTTTCTGGAAGACCATCGAGAAGCGGGTAACGCGGAAAGGAACATCAGGCAGGTCTAAACTGTTGGCGGTTTTTCGGGCAATTACATGAACGTTAAATCCTTGATTTATCAGGCAATGACAATGACGAATCACCCGTTGATCGGTAACAACATCGGAGCTAACACATAGCAACACACGTTTCATAAATCTGTGCAAAAGTAAGGATTCAAGGATTGGTCGCCGGTTGGGTTAAAAAAAAAGGTAAATATTTTTTCAAATCGAAAAAACCTTATACCTTTGCAGTCCGAAAAACTCGGGGGTGTTCTTTTTTTATTGTTACCAACATACGCCGATGTAGCTCAGTTGGCCAGAGCAGCTGATTTGTAATCAGCTGGTCGGGGGTTCGAATCCCTCCATCGGCTCGTAATTGTTGGGGAGATACTCAAGCGGCCAACGAGGACAGACTGTAAATCTGTTGGTTCATACCTTCGCAGGTTCGAATCCTGCTCTCCCCACAAAGGTGTTAAAGGTTTTAAGCGGGAGTAGCTCAGTTGGTAGAGCGTCAGCCTTCCAAGCTGAATGTCGCGAGTTCGAACCTCGTCTCCCGCTCAACTGTGCCGGTGTAGCTCAGGGGTAGAGCGCTTCCTTGGTAAGGAAGAGGTCACGAGTTCAAATCTCGTCATTGGCTCTATGCCTGAATATTCAGGTTTGTTTTGGTTTTTTAAGTGTTTTGAGTATTAACTAAGTAATAAATAAAGTAAAATGGCTAAGGAAAATTTCGATCGTTCCAAACCGCACGTCAACATCGGTACCATTGGGCACGTTGACCACGGTAAAACTACGCTTACCGCTGCTATATCCAGCGTATTAGCTTCAAAAGGTCTTGCACAAGCACGAGACTTCTCTTCTATTGATAATGCTCCTGAGGAGAAGGAACGGGGTATTACGATTAATACTTCGCACATCGAATACGAAACAGCAAACCGCCACTATGCACACGTGGATTGTCCAGGTCACGCCGACTACGTGAAAAACATGGTTACGGGAGCTGCTCAAATGGACGGCGCCATCCTAGTGGTTGCTGCAACGGATGGCCCTATGCCACAAACCCGTGAGCACATCCTTCTTGGTCGCCAGGTAGGGGTTCCACGTATGGTGGTTTTCATGAACAAAGTGGACATGGTGGATGACCCTGAGTTATTAGAACTTGTTGAAATGGAAGTACGTGAATTGCTTTCCTTCTATAAGTACGATGGAGATAACGCTCCCGTGATTCAAGGTTCTGCGCTTGGAGCGTTGAACGGTGAACCACAATGGGTGGCTACGGTAGAAGCCCTTATGGAAGCCGTTGATACCTATATTGAACTTCCTCCACGTGACGTGGATAAGCCATTCTTGATGCCGATTGAAGATGTATTCACCATTACGGGTCGTGGTACTGTGGCTACTGGACGTATTGAAACGGGAGTAATTAACTCAGGAGAGTCTGTGGATATTCTTGGAATGGGAGACACCAAATTGTCTTCAACTGTAACAGGGGTTGAGATGTTTAGAAAAATCTTGGACCGAGGTGAAGCTGGGGATAACGTAGGATTGTTGTTAAGAGGTATTGAAAAAACACAAATCCGTCGTGGAATGGTAATTTGTAAGCCAGGTTCAACCAAACCGTACCAGGAGTTTAAAGCGGAAATTTACGTTTTAAAGAAAGAGGAAGGAGGTCGTCATACACCTTTCCAAAATAAATACCGTCCACAATTCTATTTTAGAACAACCGACGTAACCGGAGAGATTAGTTTAACTGACGGGCGTGAAATGGTAATGCCTGGAGATAACGTAACCATCAACGTAAAATTGATCGTACCTGTTGCGATGGATAAAGGTCTTCGCTTCGCGATTCGTGAAGGAGGAAGAACGGTTGGTGCGGGTCAGGTAACCGAAATTGTATCATAATTGGAGTTATTGAATATGTTTAAGAGAGGAGATGCTTGAGCATCTCCTCTTGTTAAACGGGCGTAGCTCAGCTGGTAGAGTAGTGGTCTCCAAAACCATTGGTCGTGGGTTCGAATCCTACCGCCCGTGCAAATAAAAAGAAGAAGTTGTGTTAAATACAGTACGAACCTACGTGATTGACACCTACGACGAAATGGTGAAAAACGTGACTTGGCCAACGTGGCAAGAGTTGCGAAATAATACCATCATCGTTTTGGTGTCAATTGTGCTCTTTGCGATAATGATTTTCCTGATGGATTATGTATTCGGGATTTCAGGTAAACCTGGAGATATGTGGAGAGGTTTGTTGGGTTTTATTTATTAAGGAAATTATCAATGTCAGACGTTTCAAAAAAGTGGTATGTGGTCCGTGCAATCAGCGGAAAAGAGAAGAAGGTAAAAGAACTGCTGGAGTTGGAAATTACACGCCAGGGCTTGAACGACTACATTAATCAAATCCTCATTCCTACCGAGAAGGTCTTTCAGATTAGAAATGGTAAGAAAATTAATAAGGAGAAAACTTATTTGCCGGGATATGTGTTGATTGAAGCCAGTTTGATTGGTGAGGTTCCACACATTATTAAAAACATCCCCAACGTCATAGGGTTTTTGGGAACCGAAAAAGGGGGCGCACCCGTTCCAATGCGTTTAACTGAAGTGAACCGCATTTTAGGAAAAGTAGACGAACTGACCGAGAACGAAGAAGAAATACGCATTCCTTTTGTCGTAGGAGAATCAGTTAAAGTGATTGATGGGCCGTTCAACAACTTCAGCGGGGTGATTGACGACATCAATGAAGAGAAGAAGAAGTTGAAAGTGATGGTGAAAATTTTTGGAAGAAAGAACTTGCTTGAATTAAGTTACATGCAAGTGGAGAAAGAGGTTTAATAAGTGTATTAACCGTAGGAGTAAGGAAAACGAACAAAGCTTCCCGTGAGTACTTATGTTTGACTACAT
>RFQF01000185.1 GCA_009925805.1 Flavobacteriia bacterium
CCAGCTGCTAGCAGCTGGTGAATTTGTTCTAAGGTCGTAATTCCACCTCCAACAGAAAATGGCATATTTGCCTCCTCGCCTATCTCCCTTACCAAATCTATAGAGATGCACCGATTTTCAACGCTTGCATTTATATCCAACAATAACAATTCATCCGCTTTGTACTCATTAAACAAATGCACTGCATGCATAGGGTCACCAATATAGGTGGGCGATGAAAATCTTTTTGTTTTAACCAACCCTTGGCCTTGTAATAATAAACAGGGAATTACTCGTGGTCGATACATGTCTTTATAAAATTTGAAAGAATACGTTGACCATTTTCATGACTTTTTTCGGGATGAAATTGAAGTCCAACTACGTTGTTTTTACACAATCCGGAAACAAATTCAACCCCATAAGCTGTTGTGCATAATACTTGTTCTTCCATTGCTTCAACAACCCCAAAACCATGAACAAAATACATTTCATCTGAGGTGGAAATATTCGTAAGGATTTTATTGTCATTTTTTATACTGAGGGTATTCCATCCCAAATGCGGAATCTTAACATCGTGGCCTGTGTGACCTTGCAAATTCACGGTATTGCATTGAAACCAACCTAAGCCTTCACAATCCCCTTCTTCACTAGCGGAGGTCATCAGTTGCATTCCAAGGCAAATTCCAAGAAATGCTCTTTTTTCTTCCAGCGCAAGGTGATTTAATACCTCAATTAACTCATTTCGCTTTAGTTGAGCCATTGCTTGACCAAAATGACCAACCCCCGGAAGAATAATATGTGCTATCGATTTTATAAGGCTTGCTAATCGTTCCACTTGAATTCTTCTAGAAAATTGTTCTACACCGAATGAATGGCATTTAATTTCCCCAGTTTCTTTATGTTCTTGGTATAACGCGTTTAAGACTTGAATTAAATCATCAGCATTGGATATTAATATTCCAGCATTAGACTTTATGATCAGTTCTTTTTGCAGCGATTCTGGCGCTCCATTTACATCCAATGGATAGAACTGATTTTTTAGCTCTATTGATTCTGGATCGTCAGTAAAGCAAAATAAAATCTTACGTTTTAGTCCAAGGTAATCGTATATTTTTGTCCCCATGTAGGCATAATAGTTAAAAAGCAATAGGACATTATATCTTGCTAGTTTTTCTAGTAACTGTTGGTTGGGTAATTTAGGATGGGTGAATACAGATTCCTTTAACCTTGGATAATGATTTTTTACTAACTCTGAAATGAACGTATTTTTGTTTGTTCCGTGAAAGTGAATTTCTATTTTTCGATCTGGAAATTCAGCAACCCATCGATTCAATGTTTCAAGTATACCCTTTAAGGGATGCCACTCATGAATGGTGCCGACAAAGCCTATTCGAAGCATTTCACTATCTTGTTCTATGCCTTCAATTTGGTTCATAGCCTGTTCGTCGAAACCGTTTGGGATAATCGAAAACTTACCATTCGGAACCTGATTTTGAATTTGGTTCTCAAAAAAAGAAGAAACCGTGGTAATTAATTTGGCTTTTGACGATATCCTATTTTCCAAAAAGGCATAAAACTGCTTAATGAACCAATTTTCTTTTTTTAGATTCGGAGTCCAGGGGTCCCGATAATCTGCAATCCAAGGAACGTTGCAGGTAGCGCCTAATTTACGGGCATAGTGGAACAACACAAACGGTTCTCCTGTGGCAAGGATAACATCAACTTTATGCTTTTCTAAATACAACTTTGCTGCTTTATAAATCTCTTTTTTGGGTCCAACCAAGAAAAAAAACTGCAGCACTTCAAAGTATGCTGAAATCACTTTTCGCAACCATCCATAACGCTTCTCCCCGAATCGAAGCAGGAGTCGATTACTTATGGTGGGAGTGTATGGAGTACGAATGATTGTCCCCTCAGGTGACTCCTCAAGTATACACTCTTTACTCCACCCTGGAGCAATAAAATCCCGTTCATTTCCATAGGTGTTTCCCCACTGTCGAGTAATAACGATGGGCTCGACATCAAACTCCTTGAAATGCTTAAACCAGCTATGCGGACGCAATCCTCCTACCGAAACATAAGGTGGGAAATCATAGGCCAGTATGAGTACTTTCAGCATCTCCTTCACTTTGGATAAATAAGTTCCTCTAACTTGTGCATTTCCAACGCACGGTTGCCAAAAGCGGCCACTTGTTCGGAGGCTTTCTCGAGCATACCATCGGGGTATTTTCCTTGCATCACGCTTCGGATTAGGTTCGCTAAGAAGGCGGGTGTGCGGTTTGTGACTTTCAAGCACGTTCCTTCAAACAATTCCGGATCGTAGGGCAAATCTGATATTATTAAAGGGGTTCCCGCTGCCATGCACTCCAGCGCGCTGTTGGGTGTTCCATCGCTTTTCGGTGTCATGATGACCAAGTCCGCAGCTTTTAAAGCTCGAAACATGGCGTCTTGCTCCAAGTAAGAAAGCACATGCCAAAGCAAACCTTTTTCCTCTAATTTTTTAAGCCGAAGTTCTACCCTATTCCAATAATCAGCATCCATTTTTTTACCTTGAATGCAAAGAAAATGGATTTTTGTCAGTTCCTCGGCCTCCATATGTTCTAGCGCCTCCACTTGAAATAGGATGTCGTAAAGCGTTTGCATGAAGCGAGGTGAAAACACGTTAAAGCGATCCGTCACCTGCACAGGATAGTTGGGGTCAATTTCTTTAATATAGGCCACGTCCACCCCGGTGCGGATGCATGTTGCTCTTTTTTTGAACCAATGGTGGACTGCATCGGCTTGCTGGTGCGACGTTGAAGTAATCAAAGATGCCCGGTAAAAGGAACGGTAAAAGAGGGTAAACAAGTACGCGTAATACCCTTTTTTGATTCCCTTCTGTATGGTTAGGGACGGAATAACTTGCAGGATATCCGATCCACGGGTTGAAATAACGCATTTTCCGGTATAGTTTCTCAACCAAAGCGCATACGGGGTGGCAAAAAGTACATGGACACAATCGATCGACCATTGTTGCGTCAACCGCTTGAATCGGTCATATGCTGCTAAATTCCGGAAGGGTGTGCGTATCGAAAAAGGCTGTAAAGCCGTTAAGAATGTAATGCCTTCTTCCAATAATTCCCTTTGCACCGCTTCGGAAGGTGTTTCCTGGGTTTCGCAACAAAGAAATACTCGAAAGCGGGCAGAATTTTGCCCGAAGTGCCGCATCCACTTGCGGTTGTGGAGGCTATTGGGGTCGGCGATGAACAAAATATTTA
>RFQF01000186.1 GCA_009925805.1 Flavobacteriia bacterium
AACACGATGTTTAATACCGGAACTGCTGTGGGGGTTGCATGCAATATTTACGGTCCGGGGTTCTTTAAAAAGCACATTCCTTCGTTCAGTTTTGGAGAACCTACGCGCTTGTTTCCGTACCGTTTTGATAAGGCCGTAGAAGGAATTCAAAGCATGATGGCGCGGCGAGGAAAGGCGCTCAGTAAAGCGGAATTGGATATTTTACAGCATCTGTTTCGTGAACGTGATTCATTTTAACTCAAAAACCGGGAGTGTCATGTAGCTCGGCTCAAAATACGGACTGTGCTGATACAAATAGTACAATTGGTCCCATTCCGATGCTGCAAATGATGGATCGCTGTTTTTCTTCGCTTCGTAAGCCTGCTTGAGTTCCAGGTTAGATTGCAATAAATTACGAATTTTGTCCACGAATACATAGTTGGAAAAGTATTCCTTTTCTTGCAAATACGTGTCAAAATAGTTCCACGTAAAATAGGAATCTTCTCGCTCAGGCTGCAACACGGCGTGCAATAACTGAGCCCCGTTTTGATTGGTAGGAACCAACACATCTCCGGGTAGAAAAGTGATTTCTTTTTCCATACGGGCTATGGTTTTATTGGGGTGCATATAATGTCCTTCGTACGGTTTTGAAATGGCATCGAAAGACCTAACTACTTGAGCTAATACCTTTAATTTCTTCGGTTCTTTCAGGGTTTCCATCAATATCCCATTGGCTTTTAACTGGGTAATTATACGCTTTTCATGGCCTTTGATTATATAAAAACTTGGTATTTCTAGGGAGTCTTGGGCGCGATAATGCCGAAAGTTCGGAATGGTTTTCTGGTAAGGCTGATTTCGGTCATATTTCAGGTGACCAAGTCCTGTGATCTCGTTGGTGTCAACAACGGCTTGGAACCCTTTGAAAGTGATCGAATCTTGTTCGGAGGTCCGGACGAAATTGTACTTAACATAGCGAAGGCCTCCCTCCCACTCGTGGGCATTTTCTCGGGCAACTTCAAGCGCTAAAGCGTTTTTAACCGACCAACGCACCAAGGCCTGCATGAAGTCGTGCGTGGCCCGAACCCGATTGGGAAACGGTTTAAGCATATGCGTTTCTACCGTAAAGGAAAGGGTGTTGAAAAGCGAGGCATACCCCATGGCATACCGGGGCAAATCATTGAACTGATAAATACCTGAATCCGGAATTTCCTTCACCGTTTCTACATAAGGAAAAAGGTCCCATTTGGCATTTTTTAGTTCTTGTGTTAATTGTGGAAGCAAGGTGCCGTAGATTAATTTTCTCAACGAGGGAGCAATTCGTTCGCGTACTGACGAAATATACGTCAAGGTATATTGATAATCCGCACCGTTGGAAACATGGTTATCGACAAAAACATCCGGCTTGAGGGAATGAAATATTTTCACGAAGGTTTGTGCGTTTTCGCTGTCCATTTTGGTGAAATCACGGTTTAAATCCAAATTTTGAGCATTACCACGAAACCCGTAAAGTTCGGGACCGTTTTGATTTGCTCGGCTTGTGGCACTTCGGTTCAACATGCCTCCAACGTTATAGGCCGGAATAAAAGCAACGACCGGATCCTTGGGATTGATGCTGTCCAGTTTCAAAAAGTTTTCGGTATAAATCAAGCAAGCATTGATTCCGTCGGGTTCTCCAGGGTGAATGGCATTGTTGAATAGTAAGGTCGTTCCTTGTTGGGCTTTGGTGAACGTGGATATGGAATCCTTCCCGGGATTTAATACGCAAAGGTATATCGGTAAGCCGGGTACATCTGAGGGCCCCATGGAATACAAGGAAATGCGGTCACTACTCGCATCTAATTTCTTTAAATGGGTAATGATCGTTGCATAGTCCGGGGATGTGTTACCTGACCATTGACTTTGTCCAAAAATTGCGTTGATAAAAAGGATATATCCCCAAAGGAAACGATGTCTCATGCGGCATTAAATTTACCAATTATCCTTGAATTCTTCAGGTTTTCCTATTTTTGAGCATGCGCATTGATGTTTTAACCGTTCTGCCCAAGTTGTTTGAAGGTCCTTTCTCTGATTCCATTCTAAAGCGGGCCCAAGACAAAGGATTGGTAGAAATTCATTTACACAATTTACGGGATTTTTCCACGGATAAGCACAAGAACGTAGACGACTACCAATACGGAGGAGGTGCGGGAATGGTTATGCGCATTGAACCTATTGCGGCATGCATCGAGCACTTGAAAAAACAACGAGACTACGATGAAATTATTTATATGACCCCCGACGGTTCGCTGTTGGAACAAGGGGTAAGCAATTTTTTATCAACGCAGCAAAACCTCATGATCCTTTGCGGACACTACAAAGGGGTGGATGAGCGCGTGCGTCAATTGTTCATTACGCGGGAGATTTCCATTGGGTCCTATGTCTTGTCCGGTGGCGAGTTGGCGGCTGCCGTCCTCGTTGATTCGGTGATCCGCTTGATTCCGGGTGTTTTAAGCGATGAAACCTCCGCCTTAACGGACAGTTTTCAAGATCGACTCTTGGCGCCACCAGTTTACACGCGTCCTCCCGATTTCATGGGACATAAAGTGCCGGAAGTGTTGATTCGGGGGAATTTTAACGAAATTGAAGCTTGGCGTGAAGATCAAGCCATAAAACGCACCCAAGAACGAAGGCCTGATTTGTTGGATTAAGCTTTCGTTAGAATGATTACCTTTGCATTATGATACAACTCTCCGACCGGCTGAAAGCTATGGAAGAATCGGCTACCTTGGCGATGGCCCGATTAAGCCGGACACTGCGCTCCGAAGGGAAAGACATCATATCCCTTTCCTTGGGAGAACCGG
Source organism: Flavobacteriia bacterium (assembly GCA_009925805.1). GTDB lineage: Bacteria > Bacteroidota > Bacteroidia > Flavobacteriales_D > Crocinitomicaceae > UBA952. Next base: position 2,820 of record RFQF01000186.1, read on the forward strand.
ATTTTCCTACCCCTCAGTTCATAAAAGACGCGGCCGTTTTGGCCATTGAACAAAATTATACCACCTACACTCCGGTAGCGGGCTACGACGAGCTTCGTGAGAAAATTGCGTATAAATTGCTTCGCGATAACGGCTTGAGCTACACCAAAGATCAAATTGTAGTCTCTACCGGAGCAAAACAGGCCATTGCCAACGCAGTATTGAGTTTAATCAACCCGGGCGATGAAGTCATTATTCCAGCACCTTATTGGGTTTCCTACATTGAAATAGTAAAAATGGCAGGGGGTGTTCCGGTAGTTATTGAGGCTTCTGTGGAACAAGATTTTAAAATTACAGGAGCGCAGTTCGAAAGCGCTGTATCAC
>RFQF01000187.1 GCA_009925805.1 Flavobacteriia bacterium
CGCGATTTCTTGCACCGAAAAAGGGTTAGAAGTCGAGCGTGCGCCGATCCAAACTTTGGTGAATCCCGCTTTAAGAACGGCTTCCACGTGTGCGCTGTTGGCTACTTCGGTAAGGGGTGAAAAACCATAGGCATCGCAAGCCTCTTTGAGCCACAAAAGACCTTGTTCCCCAGCCCCTTCAAAAGCCCCGGGTTGGGTGCGGGGTTTCCAGATTCCTGCTCGAAATGCGTAAAGGTCGATCCCCTGTAAACGCTTAGCTACCTCATGAACTTGATCCGGTGTTTCGACGCTGCAAGGTCCTGCAATGATTTTAAGGTGCTTGTCGAGCATGGATTATTTCGCAAAATTGACCGAACGTTTTTCACGTATTACGGTAACTTTCACTTGACCTGGATAGGTCATTTCGGTTTGGATGCGTTGCGAGATGGTGAAGGAAAGTTCATCGGCTTTTTCATCGCTCACTTTTTCTGCTTCTACCAATACACGCAATTCTCTTCCCGCTTGGATGGCGTAGGCGCTTCCTACTCCTTCGTAGGATAGGGCTAAATTTTCAAGTTCTTTGATGCGTTTGATATAGGCCTCTACAATTTCTCTTCGTGCACCTGGACGAGCACCTGAAATAGCGTCACAAACTTGCACAATCGGAGCGATAAGCGTTTTCATTTCGATTTCATCGTGGTGCGCTCCAATAGCGTTGGTTACTTCGGCTTTTTCCCCGTATTTCTCCGCCAATTTCATTCCAAGAATAGCGTGCGGCAATTCCGGTTCTTCGTCGGGAACTTTACCGATATCGTGCAATAGGCCCGCGCGTTTGGCGAGTTTCACATTGAGCCCAAGTTCTGCCGCCATGATGGCGCACAGGTTGGCGACTTCGCGCGAGTGTTGCAGCAAATTCTGACCATACGAAGAACGGTATTTCATTCGTCCGACCATGCGCATAAGTTCGGGGTGCAGTCCATGAATGCCCAAATCAATGCAGGTTCTTCGACCAATTTCGTTGATTTCTTCTTGCAATTGTTTTTTCGTTTTTGCTACCACCTCTTCCACGCGCGCGGGGTGAATGCGTCCGTCGGACACGAGGGTATGCAGGGAAAGGCGAGCAATCTCACGTCGAACGGGGTCGAAGCACGAGAGGATGATGGCTTCTGGGGTGTCGTCCACAATGATTTCTACGCCTGTGGCGGCTTCAATGGCGCGAATGTTCCTTCCTTCCCGACCGATAATGCGCCCTTTAACCTCATCGGATTCGATGTTGAACACGGTGACGGCATTTTCTACGGCTTGTTCGGTGGCTACGCGTTGAATGGTTTGAATGACAATTCTTCGTGCTTCTTTATTGGCGTTCAGTTTCGCTTCTTCTGTAATTTCTTTAATTTGTGCCATGGCAGCGGTACGGGCTTCATCTACGAGGGCTTCCATCATGGTCTTTTTAGCTTCTTCGGCGGACATGCCACTTATTTTGGACAATTCCGCTACGCGTTTTTGTTGTAATTTCTCGAGCTCAGCGGTTCGGTTCGCCAGGGCTTCATTACGTTGTTCGGTTTCTTCGCGAAGGCGATCCAATTCTTTATCTTTCCGATTGGCTTCTTCGAGTTTATTATTCAACGAACTTTCTTTCCCGCGAATTCGATCTTCGTTGGACTGCATTTTTCGTTCACGGTCTTTGATAGAAGCTTCGTGTTCTTCCTTCATTTTCAAGAAATTCTCCTTGGCTTGCAGGTTTTTTTCTTTGCTGATGCGCTCTGCCTCTTCGCCGGCTTGAGCTATTTTTTGCTTTATTGACTTAGACGTAATTACTTGGAGGATGGCAAATCCACCGCCACCGCCTAAAACTAACCCAACAATTATTGATACAATGTCCATTTCGTTGCTTATTAAACGTTAAACAATGACAGGAATGGAATGGAAATTAACGGCTCGAAAAGGATTTTTCCAAGGCCTCAAGGTTATTTTCGATGGAGTTAAGTACCGCTTGATGATTTTGTTCTGCTTTCAAAATCAACTGAAGTGAGGCCATGGCCATAAGGTCTTGCAAGTCGTTAACCGCATATTGCTTTTTTAACGATTTAATCGCCTCATTGAGGGTATTAGCCGCTTGGTATACCTTTTCCTGTTCTGTTTCCAAAACAGAAATTGGGTAAGTTCTTCCTGCAATTTCCAATTTCAACGATACCTTAGGCATGTTTATTTTTTAACTTTCGAATACAAAACTCGATTTCCTTAACCAAAGCATCAATTTCTGCTTCCCTTCGATGAATAATCTCAGCGGAATGTACCTTGATGTCCTGTAAGTTTGTAGACGAAGCAGCTGGAAATTCAGAACGCTTGTTGGTGAGTTCAAGGTTTTGCAATTTCAGGTGCTCCATGGTATCTTTAACACGTTGTAATTCAAGGGACAGGGCTTTTGATTTTTCCTGTTCTTGCATCAAACCCGTTTTTAAATCCGCAAAAATCGAACGAATTCGGTCGATTTGAGCATCAATTTTCGATGACATTTCCACAAACTTTCCACAAAGTTAACAAAGGAAGTGGGATTAGCGTAAGTAAAAATTCAAATTTGTAACGATTAGCTTTTTTTAGCCGCAATAAAGCAAGGTTTCGTGTAATTTGGCACCAACCTATCGATCGGATCGAACGATCCTTGATTCCAACGTTGCCAAGCTAAAGCTACTTGGCCAGTTGCGGTAGGAAGTATCGAAGCGTCGCAAACGAATTCTTCCCCTAAAAATTCTCGTACCTGATGTTGGGCGTTTCCTAAAATGACTGCAGGTAGAGGCGCCTTCCAGGAAAAGGATTCCAAATCAATGGCTTCGTCTTCCAAAAGGGTTTCATCTTGGGACTCAACCCTCATAAAAACTTCGTTTTTGCGTGCTTCAAAAGCAGCCAGGAGGATTTTTTGGGGATGGAGCTTTTTACCAAGGGTGATTATACTTTGTAAGGATGAAATACCGATCATGGGGATATTTAACCCAAGAGCTAACCCTTTAGCGGTGGCCATTCCGATACGCAATCCGGTGTAAGATCCTGGCCCTTTACTTACGGAGATTGCCGTTAATTGTCGAGCGGAAATCTTTTGGATGTCGAATAACTCTTGAATAAATAAAGTTAACTTTTCCCCATGGACATACTGTTCCGAAT
>RFQF01000188.1 GCA_009925805.1 Flavobacteriia bacterium
AGGTTAACATCGTCCAGCGCCTTGACGCCGTTCGAGTAGGTTTTGGTTAGGTTTTGTATGCGGAGTTCCATGAACGGTGGGTTAGTCGTGGTTTGATTTTGAAGCAAATTAACCCACTTGGTGGGGTATTGTCTTGTCAAATATTGCTTTTTTTGCCCCAAAGAGGCCTTGAGTAACTATCTTAGGGCAGACCACCTTCGGCTTTGGAGAGAAGATTCCGTTAAGCCCATAGGAACGATCTCCAAACATTCGAATTAAGGTTATGGCCATTCCAAAAATAATTTATCAAACCTTCAAAACCGATCAACTTCCATTTTTAACCCAATGGCATGTTTACAAGCTTCAGCGAAGGAACCCTGAATATCAATATCAGTTTTACGATGATGATCGGATTTCTGAATTTATTCGTTCCGAATACGGGACCGATACCTTCCATCTTTACAGACGCATCAATATCGGTGCTGCCAAAGCGGATTTTTTTCGCTATGCTATTCTCTTCAAGACAGGAGGTGTTTACCTTGATATGGATAGCCTTAACATCGTCCAACTCGATAAATTTATTTTGCCCACGGATTCAGCCCTCATTTCGCTCGAAAAACACTTGGAATACTATGTTCAATGGGCCTTGGTTTTTGAGGCTGGCCACCCTTTTCTGGAGAAAACCTTGGAAATCGTTATGGATAACCTCCAAACAAACCGTTATCCTCGCGATGTCCATGCCATGACCGGGCCCGGCGTTTATACCCAAGCGATCAAAGAATGTTTGAAAGAATCTTCAACAATCCAATACAGGGAATTAGGCTGTGATTACGAGGGTAACTTCAAGTTTCATTATCGGTTCAGCAAGTTTTTTTTGTATGGAATGCATCGAAAAGATCACTGGAGAACGCAGCTCCAAAAGAGACCCCTTTTGAAGGATGAAGGTTTCGTAACCCGTTGAAAAATAATATTTTAAATTAAACCATGCCCCCTCCCAAATCATTCGCCTCTCGATTGCTTCGAAGTTGGAAAAAACTGGGACCGGGGTTGGTCACAGGAGCAAGCGATGATGATCCTTCAGGAATTGCAACCTATTCCCAGGCAGGTGCTGCCTTTGGGCTTGCAACCCTATGGACGGCGATTGTTGCCTTTCCTTTGATGGCCTCCATCCAGCAAATGTGTGCAAGAATTGGCTTGGTTACGTCCCAAGGTTTAACGGGGACCCTCAAAAAGCACTACCCAAGACCCGTGTTGTATCTGATGCTTTTATTTAGTTTTCCCGCCATTATCATGAATATTGGTGCTGATATTGCGGGAATGGGAGCTGTTGGAAATCTTTTGTTTCCATCCATTGATGCAAATTATTTTAGTGTCTTGTTTACATTAATCCTGCTGGGATTGATTATCTACCTGCCTTACCAAAAGATGGCATCCGTCCTCAAATACATGTGCATTGTTATGTTGGTTTATTTCGTTGTTCCTTTTTTGTATAAGCAGGATCTGGGAGAAATCATTCAAGCAACCTTTGTGCCGACGATTCAATTTAACAAAGAATTTATTGCCATTTTGGTTGGTATCCTTGGGACCACCATCTCGCCCTATCTTTTCTTTTGGCAGGCTTCTGTGGAGGTGGAGGAGATGAAAACCAAAAGGAAACATTTGCTTGTCAACAAAAAGATCATTAACGAAATCAATCAGGATGTCGATTTTGGGATGACCGTTTCCGGCTTCGTGATGTTTTTTATTATTCTTACAACAGGGACGGTTTTGTTCAAAGGCGGCATACACCAAATAGATACTGTTGAACAAGCGGCTTTGGCGCTTAAACCCTTGGCCGGGAATCTGGCGTATCTGCTCTTTGCTGTCGGCGTTATTGGAACAGGCTTCATTGCTATTCCTGTTTTGAGCGGTTCTATTTCCTATATCATAACAGAAACCTTTGGATGGGAACAAGGTCTGGACAAGAAATTCCATGAGGCCAAGGAATTTTATATGGTTATTGGTATTTCCTTGATTTTGGGTTTGTCCTTGAATTATATCGGTATAACCCCCATACAGTCTTTGATTTACACCGCCATTCTGTATGGTTTAACAGCCCCAGTTTTGATTGCCATCATTTTGCATATATCCAATAACAAAAAAATAATGGGTGAAAACGTAAATGGTCCAATAACCAATCTATTAGGGTTATTGGCTTTGATTGTTATGACCTTGGCGGCAGTAACTTTGCTGTATCTTCAGTTTTAACTGTCCGATGAATCAAACGATCTACCAAGACCCCCAGAATAATTCCATCCGGATGTCTTCCTTTTCTAAGTTAGAATCGGAATGCCCCTTTGGTGGGTTGGGTATTAAATTCGTGGGCTCCGGCGAAGAGGTCTATTTTGTTAACCAAAAACGCTTTACCGTCAAGGCAGGTGAGTACATGGTTGGTAATTCTTTTACCCAATCGGTCGTCCAAATAAACAGCAAAGAACAGGTTCGTGGCTTATGCATTGATTTGAGCCCGGAGGTTATACGAGAAGTCGCTGAAAGTTCAAATCAACCATGGTTCGTTCCAACCGATTTTTTGTTATCCGATCAATTTTTTGTGAATCGGTACTCTGTTCATAATACACGGTTTGGAAAGCTGCTTCTGCAGATGAATCACAAACTTTGCTCCTGGGACCTAAGAAACGATTTGCTAAAGAATGAGATTTTTTATGGTTTGGCTCAAAGTATGTTGGCCGATCAGGGTTTAATATTTGAACATTTAACCAAGCTGGATTTCAAGAAAAAGAACACCAACGAGGAGTTGTTACGGGCTGTCCTGGAGGCCAAAGCTTTGATGGATAATCGAATCGCGGATAATTTTTCCCTGGATTTTTTGGCCAAGCATGCCGGTATCTCCAAATATCATTTTATACGACTATTCAAACAGATTTTTGAAACAACCCCGTACCAATACCAGCAGAATATCCGCTTGGATCAATCAAAGGTGGCGATACAGAACGGACTGGAGGTGTCCACAGCGGCTGATCGCTTCGGTTTTCCGGATGTCTCTTCCTTTTCAAAGGCCTTCAAGAAACGATACGGTTCTTCCCCTGGAATCCTAAGAAAAAGCAATTTTTGACAAG
>RFQF01000189.1 GCA_009925805.1 Flavobacteriia bacterium
GGACGGAGGCACTTCCTCGGTTGATAATCCGCTGCACACCTTCCCTCCTTATACCATCGATTCATACAATGTAACCTTGGTGGTGTACGATGCCAATGGATGTAGTGATACCGCTACGGGAATTGTTGAAAGCAATGACATTGTTCGATTAACGGTTCCCAATGCCTTTACGCCGAATGGGGACGGGTTAAACGATGTGTTCACGCCAATCATAAGCAACATAACGCAAGTAAAATACTATAAATTTGAAGTGTACAACCGTTGGGGGGAGGTTGTTTTTGAGAGCAATAAACCAGGAGACGGATGGGATGGGAAGTATAAAGGCAAACTCGCCCAATTCGGAACATATTCTTGGAAGGTAAGTTATGATGTAACCGATCAAGGCACCACCAAGGCCGACGGTCATGTGACCTTAGTCAAGTAAGTGCTCTTTATACAAAAATCGTTTCTGAATGGATTCAAAAGGGCGATATACATAATGTGCGAACCCGCCGTGAATCCGAACCTTTTCGACATATTTGTAATAAATCCTGTGTCTTGAACTAATGTTTGCCTTCGTTAGGTCAATTTTTCCAAGCGTGGTTACTCCGTCTTTCTCAAAAACTGCGTATAAATTTCCAGTTAAAGCATCCTTTACGATATTTCGTCGCCAACCGGTTCGGTCTTTATTGTAATGAAAATACAGGCCGGTATGTCGTATCAATTCTCCAGTCTTATTGTATACCCACATTTTATCAGATGGGAAATCAAAAACAAAAACGCTGTCTCCAATTCGAAATAAAGGAGCATATGGAACCCTGTAATAAATGGATTGGGTAAAATAATTGGCACCAACCCAGATTTGAGCATCAATGCCGGTTTCAATTTCTTTTCGCTTGGCCCAAAGCTGGGTTCTAACATCCACCCATTTGTACTCAGAACGGTACAACTCCATCATTAATCGATCTTCAATGTGCAGGATGTTACGGTAGGTTGAATCCAAGTAATCTTGAGCGAAATAATCGAATGCCGGATAGAATTCATTAAAATTGGAAAAAAAAACCTTGGAAGTAGTCGAATCTACTATGGGAACTAAATAATCTAAAAAATAGTTTTTAGGAATGCTTGCCAACCGTAAGGTTTCCATAGCATGGATTACTCGATAAACGGATTCTTGACCAATTACATGAATGTTATCGCGGTAGTCTTTCGTTAAATTGATTCCTATATCGTTGATCTCTAAGCTGTCTAAAAGCGTATTTCCATGCATTAGTAACAGCGCGTTATTTCTTCCATTGCGTTTCGGATAAACGAGTAAAATGTACTTTCCATCGTTCGTGATTTCAAAATCTGCAACATGAAATTCTTTTGAGTTAAAGACGGTATCGGGTATTCCTGGTGCGTTAACTACCACCTGATTAACCCTTTGTTGCTTCAACGCTTTCAGCAAGATTTTAATTTCGAGGGTATCTTGGGAAACTTGAAGTCGGTTAGTGCGATAGCTTTGAGGTTCATACATAGGGTGCTCCGCGTAAATGATCCCTTTTTCATGTTCAAAAAACCGGGGTTCAGTTACGACAACGAATCCTAAAGGGCCTGTTTGAACCGAGAGGTTCATCAACGAATTGTTGATCTCTATGGCCACATTTGGAACGGGTTCCAGGGTTTGTTGGTCGTAACAGGATATTACCACCGTTTGTGAAAAAGCGCTAGGGGAAATCCCATAAAATAAAACCAAAATACCCAGGCGCAAGGATAAACTAACACACCGCCACGGTGACATGAACCTTGCTATACCAAGAGATTCCAACCTAATTCATCTTCTACCGCACCTATTTTAACATCCGTTAGGTACGTTTTCAAACGGTTGGAAATCGTTCGAGTTTCTACGGGGGGCAGCATGTAATCAATGCCTTTATATCCAATGAGCGCGATTTGAGCAAGTGAAGCGGCAGTACCCGCGCCAAACGCGTCTTGAAGCACTCCAGAATTTGCTGCATGAATTATTTCCTCTACGGAAATTTTACGTTCCTGAACGTTAATACCCCAATGGGCAGCTATTTCTAAGATGGATCGTTTCGTAACGCCTCGTAAAATAGTATCCTCCTCTTCCGAAGGGGTAATCAGGGTGTCGTTTATTTGAAATAGAATATTCATGGTTCCTGATTCCTCAATGAATTTATGTTCTTTAGCATCGGTCCATACTAATTGGTGATAGCCGTTTGCTTGGGCAAATTTAGCTGGATATAAACTTGCCCCATAATTACCTGCGGCCTTAGCTCTTCCAACTCCGCCTACAGCTGCACGTGTGTAATATGACTCAATTTTCACTCGAACTAATTCCGAATAATACGTTCCCACCGGGGAGAGAAGAATCATGAATTTATAGGTATCTGACGGTTTGATGCCCACCCAATGATCTGTCGCGAACATGAAAGGACGAATATAGAGTGAATGCCCCTCGATTCCTGAAACCCAAGCTTGATCAATTTCAACTATTTTGCGAACCATCTCCACGAACAAATGTTCAGGAATTTGAGGCATGCACATTCTTTCAGCCGATTCATTGAACCTTTTGGCATTCATATCCGGTCGAAAAACAGCCACTTTACCGTCCATTTGTCGATAAGCTTTTAGTCCCTCAAAAATCGATTGACCGTAGTGAATGGATGACATGGCCGGATGCATCAGAATGGATTGAAAGGGTAAGATTTGGGGTTGTTCCCATGCACCATCAGCATAATCCATTACAAGCATATGATCGGTGAACGTTTTGCCAAAAACCAAATTTTCCCAATCCACTTTGGTAACTGCAGACTCCTCCACGTGCTCCACCTTAAAATTAAGTTCCGTAGTTGCCATAAATTTTGATATTTGTAGCTAATATACGCCGAATAAACAATGTTGACAACAAATTATCGTTTAGGTCTTTTTAATAAGCCAATCCTATTTCCATTTCGTCATGGTAAAAACTCCTGAGGAAATTCTCAAAAAATATTGGGGATTCGATGGATTTCGTCCTGCTCAACAACCGATTATTCAAGATGCGGTTCAAGGAAAGGATGTTCTTGCCCTTTTGCCTACAGGCGGAGGTAAATC
>RFQF01000190.1 GCA_009925805.1 Flavobacteriia bacterium
CAATCACCCGATTAATTCCATACCGCGCATGCAGCGGAGCTAAGGCCATGACTAATTGTATGGTACTGCAGTTTGGATTGGCAATAATTAAATCAGATGAAGTCAGTTGATTTCCATTGATTTCTGGAACAATTAGTTTTTTAGTTGGGTCCATGCGCCAGGCCGAAGAATTATCGATCACAACGGTACCCACGGCTGCAAATTTCGGAGCCCATGCTAAGGACGTTTCTCCCCCTGCGGAAAAAATAGCAAGGTCTAGGTGTAGGTCAACGGCGGTTTGCATCCCAATGACTGGATAGGATTTTCCGTTAAATACCAATTCTTTTCCGACCGAATTCTCGGAGGCCACAGGATAAAACTCCGAAATCGGAAACGCTTGCTCCTCCAATACTTGCATCATTACTTTTCCCACCATTCCAGTGGCTCCTACTACGGCTATTCGCATGTTCTTAACGTTTTTATAATTCTACAATTCGCGTTTTTTTGCGGGTAAAGTTATACATTTGAAGACTTATAAAATACCGCATGTATTCTCGATTTATTGCGCTCCTAGGATTACTCATATTGTCGTTGCCCTCATGGGCGCAAGTAACGGACAATTTCAGCGATGGAGACTTTACCCAAAACCCGGTTTGGCAAGGCACCAACGGAGACTTTCTCGTAAATGCAGCCCAAGAATTGCAATTGAACAGTGTCGTAGCTGGAACCTCCTATTTAAGCCTTCCCCACATGCTTTTGAATCTGAACAACAAGGAATGGCAGATCAAAGTGCGTGAATCTTTTGCTCCTTCTTCGAGCAATTTTGGACGTGTTTACCTCACATCGGACAATGCCAATTTAAGTTTAGCACAAAACGGCTACTACGTACTTTTTGGAGAAACAGGCTCCACCGATGCTATTCGACTCTTCAAGTTAGTTGCCGGTGTTTCTACGCAAATTTGTGCCGGCATTGATGGTCAAATTTCCGCTAGCTGCAACGCAAGTATCAAGGTCAAGCGTAATGCATCCGGTTTGTGGTCGCTCTATGCGGATTTAGCCGGTACCACCAATTACACCTTGCTCTCCTCGGCGACCGATGCCTCAAACTTACTGGGCACCCATTTCGGCGTACTTTGTACCTACACCATCAGCAACGCCACGAAATTTTATTTCGACAACGTGTACATCGGGCCTGAAATCCTGGATGTTACCCCACCGTCATTAATGAGCGTTACACCCATTTCCGCCTCGCAAATTGATTTGTTATTCAATGAATCCGTGACCCAAGCAAGCGCTCAAAATTTGGCCAATTATTCTTTCAGCCCGGCATTAACCCTTTACAATGCCAGCGTTGGCAAAATTTTTAACTTAACGGGGTACCACATAACCGACGGTTCTTCGAATGGACTCATAACGAGCGGTTGGATCTTACCTGGAGAATACAAAGTACTCACCGCCACCGCAAATATTCCTTTGTTTACAGGAACAAGTGCCTTGGGGGTTACCAGTTTTCCTTCGTTGAATAATGCGGGCGATACCTTATTGCTTAAAAACCCCATCAACCTTCCCTTGGATTTAGTCGTATATACCGACCAATGGTATAAAGATCCCATAAAAAAAGGAGGAGGATACAGCTTAGAATTGATCAATCCGAACGACCCATGCTCGGATGAAAACAATTGGATTGCTTCGAACGATCCAAGTGGTGGAACCCCGGGATTAATCAACTCCGTTTACGACATTACTCCCGATACACAAGCCCCGAGTATTAACCTTCTACTAGCCTCTGCACCCAACTACCTGCAACTTTGGTTCGACGAGGGCATGGACTCTAGCAGTTTGGTCAATGCGATCTATCAATTTAACCCTCCCTTGACCCCGAACTTTATTTACGCAAGTGGAAAATATACCAACACCGTTATTTTGCAGTTTGTCGAAAACTTGGTTCCTTCGGTCGTTTATACTTTAACGCTTCAAAACGCGACGGATTGTTGGATTAATTCCCAAACCTTGGTGGCGCAGTTTGCTTTAACGGAAACGCCGCTCGCGGGAGAAATTGTGGTGAATGAAATTTTGCAAAATCCCTACAATGGTGGGCAGGATTGGATCGAATTGTACAATAATTCGAACAAGATTTTCAACCTAAAAAACCTGCAATTCGCGAATTTCGATAACGATACCATTGCGAATTTTACATCGATTAATGGAAACTATATTTTAAAACCCGGCGCCTATGCGGTTTTAGGTAAAGATTCTGTTTTTGCGAAACAACACTACCCTTTTCACGGAGAAGGAAATTTCGTCTATGTCCTTCTTCCAAGCTACAATAACGATTCTGGAAGCGTGTATCTATTCAATGAAAACCAAGTGCTTTTGGACTTAGTAAAATACTCGAACAACTGGCAATTCCCTTTGTTGGACAACGTTGACGGTGTTTCGCTCGAGCGCATTGACCCCAACGGTCCTTCGAGCAGTGGGATGAATTGGCACAGTGCTTGGATGTGATGCAAGCCAGTTATGTTATGGCACAGCCGGATTGTTTGGGAACGGTATCCATCTACGACGAACGCGGACGGCTGATCCGCTCCCTCTTTAAAAGTCAACTTTTAGGTACCTCAGGATCCTTTTCTTGGAATGGCGTGAAAGAGGACCAAACCAAGGCATCGATCGGGGTGTATGTGGTTGTTTTCGAAGCCTTTTCCCTTGATGGCTCCCTGCTGTTTTCGGGTAGAAAAGCCGTAACCTTAGCAGGCAAACTATAGGATGTTTTCTGCAGGTAAGAAACACTGGGTAAAAAAGTTCTTTGCCTTGGTGGAAGAACAGCAAATCTCCTTAGACGGGGAGGTAGATCGAGAAAATGCAGCCAACACCGTGCGTTTGGTCTGCGAGCGCAGTGGGCTGCTCTATGGTGTACCCAACCAAAACATTTATGCCCAGCATCTGGTGGAACATTCTACCCGCACGGAACGGCTTCAGCTTTTGTTTTTTGAAGGC
>RFQF01000020.1 GCA_009925805.1 Flavobacteriia bacterium
AGCGGTTTCTAAAGATGAAGCAGAAGGTTTGAAAAAAGCACTTGAGGAGGCAGGAGCCGAAGTTGAAGTCAAGTAATTTATTGTTTTTTTTACAGGATAGGCAACCGTTTCTCGGGGGCCTTATCCTGTTTTTGTGCGTTGTTTCTTTTTTTTAACTTAATATCTTATCCCCTTGGCAACTCAAAGCAATTCTAAAAGAATTAATTTTGCCTCCAGTGCTAATAAGTTCGACTACCCCGACTTTTTGGAGGTTCAATTGAAATCGTTTCAAGAGTTTTTTCAACTTGAAACGACGCCTGAAAATCGTGAAAGTGAAGGACTATTCAAAGTGTTCTCCGAGAATTTTCCAATCACCGACACAAGAAATCAATTCGTTCTTGAGTTTTTGGATTATTTCATTGATCCACCTCGTTACTCCATCGAAGAATGTATCGACCGTGGGTTAACTTACAGCTTGCCGCTTAAGGCAAAATTAAAATTGTATTGTACAGATCCGGACCACGAGGATTTTGAAACCATTGTACAAGACGTGTATTTAGGAACCATCCCCTACATGACTCCGAAAGGATCCTTTGTGGTAAACGGAGCAGAGCGTGTAATTGTTTCCCAATTGCACAGGTCCCCGGGCGTGTTTTTTGGGCATTCGCGCCATGCCAATGGAACGAAATTATATTCCGCGAGAATCATTCCTTTTAAAGGTTCTTGGATGGAATTTGCTACCGACATTAACAGCGTTATGTACGCTTACATTGACCGAAAGAAAAAATTGCCGCTTACTACCCTTTTTCGAGCTATGGGCTATGAAACGGACAAAGATATTTTGGAAATTTTCGGTTTAGCGGATGAAGTGAAAATCGCCAAATCGACCCTTAAAAAATTAGTAGGGCGTAGATTGGCAGCACGATTACTAAAAACCTGGATTGAAGATTTTGTGGATGAAGACACAGGGGAGGTCGTTTCTATGGAAAGAAATGAAGTAATCCTCGAACGCGAATTGCTTATCGGGGAAGAACACCTGGACGCTATTTTAGAGTGCGGTGCCAAATCTTTGATTCTGCATCGGGAAAATGCCAATGCTACCGATTATACCATTATCTATAATACACTCCAAAAGGATTCAACCAACTCCGAAAAAGAAGCTATTGAATACATCTACCGTCAATTAAGAAATGCTGATGCACCCGACTTTGAAACCGCAAAAGGAGTTTTTGAAAAACTTTTCTTTTCGGATACCCGCTATGATTTAGGAGAAGTAGGACGCTACCGAATCAATAAAAAACTTAAAATCAATCCTGATGAAGATTCCCGTGTCCTAACAAAAGAAGATATCATCCAAATCGTTAAATACCTTATCGAACTCATTAATTCTAAAGCGGATATTGATGATATCGACCACTTGTCGAACCGACGTGTAAGAACGGTAGGAGAACAATTATATGCCCAGTTTGGGGTAGGTTTAGCCCGAATGGCTCGAACCATTCGTGAACGCATGAATGTGCGTGATAACGAAGTGTTTACCCCGATTGACCTCATCAATGCCAAGACCTTAAGCTCCGTGATTAATTCCTTCTTTGGAACGAATCAGCTTTCCCAGTTCATGGATCAAACCAATCCTTTAGCAGAGGTAACCCACAAACGCAGGTTGTCCGCGCTAGGACCTGGTGGACTTTCGCGTGAACGTGCCGGTTTTGAAGTGCGTGATGTACATTATACCCATTATGGGCGTTTGTGCACCATTGAAACTCCGGAAGGACCGAACATCGGATTGATTTCTTCCCTTTGCGTTTACGCGAAAGTGAATAAACTTGGATTCATCGAAACACCTTACCGAAAAATTGACCAAGGAAAAGTAGATTTCACTGGAAACCCAATTTATTTGGCAGCGGAAGAAGAAGATGGGAAAACTATTGCCCAAGCAAATGCCAAAATGGATGATAAAGGAAATTTCTTGACGGATTTAGTTAAAGCCCGATGTGAAGGAGATTTCCCCTTGGTGAGTCCAAAAGAATTGCAATTGATGGATGTTGGAGCAAACCAAATTGCTTCGATTGCCGCTTCCTCGATTCCGTTCCTTGAGCATGACGATGCGAACCGCGCTTTGATGGGATCGAACATGCAGCGTCAAGCAGTCCCGCTCCTTAAACCCCATTCTCCCATCGTTGGAACTGGAATTGAAGAGTTGGTGGCACGTGATTCTCGCGTGTTGATCAATGCGGAAGGAGATGGACAAATTGAATATGTTGATGCGAATGAGATAATCATTCGCTACGATTGGAATGAGGAAGATAAATTGGTCTCGTTCGAAAGTGAGGTCAAATCCTACGCGCTTACCAAATTCACAAAAACAAACCAAAGTACCTGCATCAACCTTAAGCCTATCGTATCGAAAGGCGATCGCGTTACCAAGGGTCAAGTGCTTTGCGAAGGATATGCTACCCAGAATGGAGAATTGGCGCTTGGTCAAAATTTGAAGGTGGCCTTCATGCCTTGGAAAGGATATAACTTTGAAGATGCGATAGTGATTTCGGAGAAAATTGTCCGCGATGACGTCTTTACTTCCATCCATATCGATGAGTATTCTCTGGAAGTGCGCGACACCAAACGAGGTACCGAAGAACTAACTTCCGATATTCCTAATGTCAGTGAAGAAGCAACCAAAGATTTGGACGAAAATGGATTGATACGCATTGGTGCCGAAATTCGAGAAGGAGATATTTTAATCGGAAAAATTACACCCAAAGGGGAAACCGATCCTTCTCCGGAAGAACGTTTACTGCGCGCCATCTTTGGAGATAAAGCAGGTGACGTAAAAGATGCTTCCTTAAAAGCCGGGCCTTCCCTAAGAGGTACCGTGATTGATAAACGGCTGTTCTCACGCGCAACCAAAGACCGAAAGTCTAAATCCCAGGATAAGCCCATTTTAGATACCTTGGATACTGAGTATAACAAAGACTACAGCGAGCTAAAAGAGATGCTTGTTGAAAAGTTAATGGTGATTCTTGGAGAGCAAAAATCAGCCGGGGTTTTCAATAATTTCCGCGAGGAATTAATTAAAAAAGGAACCAAATTTACCGCGAAAGCATTATTGGCGCTTGATTTTACCATCGTAAACCCAATGAATTGGTCTTCAGATGAGAAAATCAACCAATAAAATGGCCGGTCGTCACGGAAATAAGGGAATCGTCGCCAACATCGTTCGTCCGGAAGATATGCCGTTCTTGGCCGATGGAACACCCGTTGACATCGTTCTAAATCCGCTTGGAGTACCTTCAAGGATGAACTTAGGTCAAATTTATGAAACAGTGCTTGGATGGGCCGGTGAAAAATTAGGCGTCAAGTTCGCTACCCCGATTTTTGATGGGGCGCACCCCGATGAAATCGATGAGTATTGTGAAAAGGCAGGAGTTCCTAAATCAGGAAAAGTCTTTTTGCAAGACGGAGGCACAGGAGAAACGTTCGATCAACCTGCTACGGTTGGGGTAATCTATATGTTGAAACTTTCTCACATGGTGGACGACAAAATGCACGCTCGTTCGATCGGACCTTATTCACTCATTACGCAACAACCCCTTGGTGGAAAAGCGCAGTTCGGTGGACAGCGTTTTGGAGAAATGGAGGTTTGGGCGATTGAGGCCTTTGGCGCTGCGAACATTTTACAAGAATTATTGACTGTTAAATCAGATGATGTAATGGGTCGAGCCAAAGCCTATGAAGCGATTGTAAAAGGAGATAATATTCCAGAACCTGGAATACCCGAATCTTTCAACGTACTGCTTCACGAGCTCAAAGGGTTGTGCCTTAATGTGTCCATGGATTAATTAATTTAAGAAAAGAATATACAATGGCGTTTAAAAAAGAAGCCCCAAAAAACCAAAGCAGTTTTAATAAAATCACCATTTCTTTGGCGTCGCCAGAGGTGATATTGGAACAATCAAGCGGCGAGGTTTTGAAACCTGAAACCATTAACTACCGGACCTACAAACCGGAGCGTGATGGGTTGTTCTGTGAGCGAATTTTTGGCCCAGTCAAAGATTACGAATGCCACTGCGGAAAATATAAACGCATTCGCTACAAAGGAATCATTTGCGACCGATGCGGTGTAGAAGTTACCGAAAAGAAGGTTCGTAGAGAACGTATGGGGCATATTGCCTTGGTGGTTCCGGTGGCACACATTTGGTATTTTCGTTCGTTGCCGAATAAAATCGGTTACCTACTCGGAATTCCAACCAAAAAGTTGGACCAGATTATTTACTACGAACGTTATGTGGTTATTCAAGAAGGGTTGGCGAATAGCATCGAAGGGGTAAATCTCAAAAAGTTTGATTTTCTTTCCGAAGAAGATTACCTCGATCTTATTGATAACCCTGCACTGAAAGACAACCATTATTTGGAGGATACCGACCCCAATAAATTCGTGGCGAAAATGGGTGCAGAGGCCATGTACGATCTTTTAAAAGATTTAGATCTGAACAAACTGTCCAATGAATTGCGCGTTGCTGCGGAAACGGAAACCTCGGTGCAACGTAAAAACGAAGCCCTTAAGCGCCTCCAAGTGGTTGAAGCTATGCGTGAATCCCAAACGCGTATTGACAACCGGCCGGAATGGATGATCGTTAAAGTTGTTCCAGTTATTCCACCCGAATTACGTCCTTTAGTTCCGCTTGATGGAGGTCGTTTCGCGACTTCAGATTTGAACGATCTTTACCGAAGGGTAATCATTCGAAACAATCGTTTGAAGCGGTTAATTGAAATTAAAGCGCCGGAAGTTATTTTAAGAAATGAAAAACGCATGCTTCAGGAAGCTGTGGATTCTCTTTTCGATAACTCGCGCAAGTCCAGTGCGGTAAAAACCGAGTCCAATCGCGCACTGAAATCCCTTTCCGATTCCTTGAAAGGAAAACAAGGGCGTTTCCGTCAAAACCTCCTTGGAAAAAGGGTGGATTATTCTGCGCGTTCTGTAATTGTCGTTGGACCCGATCTTAAATTGCATGAATGCGGTTTACCTAAAGACATGGCTGCCGAGTTATACAAGCCGTTCATCATTCGAAAGATGATTGAACGAGGGATTGTGAAAACCGTAAAATCAGCCAAGAAAATTGTCGACAAAAAAGAGCCGGTAGTTTGGGATATTCTAGAGAATGTTTTGAAAGGCCACCCGGTCCTTCTAAACCGTGCTCCAACGCTTCACCGTTTAGGAATACAAGCGTTTCAACCGAAGTTAATTGAAGGAAAAGCCATTCGACTTCACCCGCTGGTTACGACCGCTTTTAACGCCGATTTCGACGGTGACCAAATGGCGGTGCATTTGCCTTTGGGGAATGCAGCTATCCTAGAGGCACAGCTACTTATGCTGGCTTCACACAACATTCTGAATCCTGCCAACGGTGCGCCTATCGCTGTTCCATCCCAGGACATGGTACTTGGTCTGTATTACATGACCAAAGGGAAAGTTTCCACCGATACGGAATTGGTAAAGGGTGAAGGAAAAACCTTTTATTCTCCGGAGGAAGTAATTATTGCTTACAATGAGAAAAAATTGGATTTGCATGCGCCCATCAAGGTGAAATCCTACGATCTCAACGAACAAGGTGTACCCGTGTTGAAAATGATAGAAACCACCTGCGGTCGCGTATTGTTCAACGAGAAAGTACCACGTGAAGCAGGATTCATTAACGATGTATTGACCAAAAAAGCGCTTCGCGATATTATCGGAGAGGTTCTTAAGGTTTCAGGAACCTCGCGAACAGCCCAATTTTTGGACGAAATCAAAAGTCTTGGGTATAGCATGGCCTTCAAAGGAGGACTTTCCTTTAATTTGGATAACATCATTGTTCCTAAACAAAAAGCGGAATTGGTAGCGAAAGCAGAGGCGGAGGTTTCCGATGTTATGGAAAATTATCGTCAGGGATTCATTACCAACAATGAACGATATAACCAAATCATTGATATTTGGACTCATACCAATTCCCGGTTAACACAAACCTTGATGGATCAACTGAAAAACGATCGTCAAGGGTTCAATCCAATTTACATGATGTTTGACTCCGGTGCTCGGGGGTCACGCGAACAGATCCGGCAGCTTTCAGGTATGAGGGGCTTAATGGCTAAACCTCAAAAATCGGGAGCCTCAGCCCAAGAAATTATTGAAAACCCAATACTTTCGAATTTCAAAGAAGGGCTATCCATTCTGGAGTACTTCATCTCCACCCACGGTGCTCGAAAAGGTCTTGCAGATACGGCCTTGAAAACCGCGGATGCGGGTTATTTGACCCGACGATTAGTGGATGTAGCTCAAGATGTGGTCATCAATTCGCAAGATTGCGGAACGTTACGAGGAATTGTGGCAACGGCACTTCGTAAAAATGATGAGATCATAGAGCCACTCTATGACCGTATCCTCGGTCGTACCACGGTACATGACGTTTATGAACCTGAATCCGACCGTAAGATTGTCAGTAGCGGAGACTTAATCACAGAAGATGTCGCTAAAGACATTGAGCGTTCCGGCATCGAGGAGGTAGAAATTCGCTCTGTACTTACCTGTGAAATGCGAAAAGGAGTGTGTGCAAAATGCTATGGTAGAAACCTTTCTACCCACCGTCCAACCCAAATCGGGGACGCGGTTGGGGTAATAGCTGCTCAATCCATCGGTGAGCCAGGTACCCAGTTAACTCTTCGTACTTTCCACGTTGGGGGTACAGCTTCCAACATTGCCGATAGTTCGGACATCAAAGCAAAACATAGCGGAAAATTAGAGTTTGAAGAATTAAGAACGATTGATTTTAAAGGTGCCGACGGTGCCGATAGAACCATTGTGGTTGGTCGTTCAGGGGAAGTTCGTGTAATCGATGAAAAAACAGGAGTTGTCCTTATGAACGGGAACATTCCTTATGGATCTGACTTAATGATTCAAGGAAAAACCAGCATTAAAAAGGGCGAAGTAATTTGTAAATGGGACCCGTACAATGCCCTAATAATCACTGAGGTTAAAGGAAAAGTGGTGTTCAAGGATATGGACCCAGGAATTACGTACCGAGAAGAATTAGATGAGCAAACCGGTTACGACCGCATCGTGATTATCGAGTCACGCGACAAACGTAAAAATCCAGCAATTCAAATCGTTGATCCAAAAGAAAAAACGAAAGAAGCGCTAAGGGAATATTCATTGCCAGTTGGTGCAAACGTAGTTGTGAAGCATGGAGAAGCGGTGGAAGCAGGGATTACGTTAGTAAAAATCCCAAGAACATCAGGTAAATCCGGAGATATCACCGGAGGATTACCGCGTGTTACGGAACTTTTCGAAGCAAGGAACCCGTCCAATCCGGCGGTGGTTTCTGAAATTGACGGTACTGCCACGTTTGGTGCGATTAAACGAGGAAACAAGGAAATTATCATTACTGCTAAAACGGGGGAAACGAAGAAATACCTCGTCCCACTTTCTAAACACATTCTCGTACAACAAAATGACTTTGTTCGCGCTGGAAGTCCACTTTCGGATGGCGCCATTACACCGAACGACATTTTGAATATTGAAGGTCCCACCAAAGTTCAGGAGTATATTGTAAATGAAATCCAAGAGGTATACCGTTTACAAGGGGTGAAGATTAACGATAAGCACTTCGAAGTAATCGTTCGACAAATGATGCTTAAAGCGGAAATTATCGATGCTGGAGATACAAAATACTTAGAAGGCCAATCGATTCATAAAGCGGACATCATGGAAGCGAATGATGCTTTGTACGGTATGATGTTCGTGCGAGACGCAGGGGACTCCACCGAAGTTGAAGCTGGTCAGATTATTTCTGTTAGAAAGTTTCGCGATGAAAATTCTCGCCTAAAACGCGAGGACAAAAAGTTGATCGAAGCGCGTGAGGCTAATCCAGCAACTTCAACGCCGTTACTTCAAGGAATTACACGAGCCTCCTTGCAAACCCAATCGTTCATATCCGCAGCTTCCTTCCAGGAAACCACCAAAGTATTGAACGAAGCGGCCATTTCTGGTAAGGAAGATCATTTACTTGGATTAAAAGAAAACGTGATTGTTGGTCACCTAATTCCTGCGGGAACGGGTGTTAGAGCCTTCCAAAAAATGATCGTAGGTTCCAAAGAAGTGATGGAAAAACTTACGCAAAACAACGAAGAATAATACGTTTTTCTGCAAATTATAATCCCGCTTCGGCGGGATTTTTTTTTACCCAATTTTGTCCCATTGGGGTTTGTTGTTAAACAACGAGATCATGTATTGGCGCAGCGCAATTAAGGAGGGTCCGGTTAAACGAGGATCCCGATTATATAATTCCAAGGCTTCTTCACGCGCCAAGACCACAAAGGTTTGATCTTTGGATAAATCGGCGATTCGTAAGTTCAAGGCTCCGCTCTGCTGCGTTCCCATTAAATCGCCCGGCCCGCGCAAGCGAAGGTCCACTTCCGCAATTTTGAACCCGTCGTTTGTTTCCACCATGGTATCCATGCGTTTTTTGGATTCTTTGGACAATTCGTAATCGGTCATTAATATGCAATACGACTTCTCCGCACCTCGTCCCACCCTACCACGTAATTGATGCAATTGGGATAATCCAAAGCGTTGGGCACTTTCAATAATCATCACAGAGGCATTCGGAACATTTACCCCAACTTCAATGACGGTGGTGGCGACCATGATTTGCGTTTCCCCTGCTACAAAACGGCGCATTTCGCGATCCTTTTCCTCCGGGGGCAACTTACCATGAACCATACTTACGTTGTATTCTGGCGATGGAAAGGATTCGGTAATCGAACGGTAGCCATCCTCCAAGCTCTTAAAGTCCAGGGTTTCACTTTCCTCTATTAAGGGATAAACCACATACACTTGGCGACCTAAGGAAATTTGTTCGCGCATAAATTGGTAAAGTTGGGCTCGATGGGATTCGAAACGATGCATCGTTTGTATGGGCTTTCTCCCTGGAGGCAATTCATCAATAATGGAAACCTCTAAATCTCCGTAAAATGTCATCGCTAAGGTGCGGGGTATGGGCGTGGCAGTCATAACAAGTACGTGCGGAGATAAGGTACTCTTAAGGCGCATCTTTGCGCGTTGAGCTACGCCAAAACGGTGCTGTTCGTCAATAACCACAAGCCCCAAGGATGAAAATTGAACTTCGTCTTCCAATAAAGCATGGGTTCCAATTAAGAAGGATATTTCTCCGGATTTCAACCCTTCAAGCATCGGTTTACGCAGGGAACGTTTAACTGAACCCGTCAAAAGAGCAATGCGTATGGGTAAATCCTGTAGCAGCGAGGAAATCGTTTCATAATGTTGATTGGCCAAGATTTCTGTGGGAGCCATTAATGCCGCTTGGAAACCATTACCTTGAGCTATTAACATGCTGATGAGGGCTACCAGGGTTTTGCCCGATCCCACGTCGCCTTGTAATAGTCGATTCATGGGCTCACCGCTTTTCATATCCTGATGTATTTCGCGTACTACCTTTTTTTGTGCGTTAGTAAGGTCAAAGGGAAGTTGGTGGTGATAAAACTCCCGCAGGTGTTCCCCTGTTTTTGTAAATTCATAGCCTTTTTCGTTTCTTTTGCGAACGCCTTTGCGAAGCAACATTTCCAATTGCATATGGAACAATTCTTCAAAAACCAATCGCCGCTTTGCTTCCGATGCATCGTGCTCACTGTGGGGAGAATGCATACTTTTAATAGCGGACTCCACAGGATACAAACCTAATTTTGTACGAAGTTCCTCGGGGATAGTATCCGGAAGTTGACTCCAATCGATTTTTTCCAACAATCCACGAATTAGTTTTTCAATACCTCGCGAGTGCAACCCTTTTGCGCTTAATTTTTCGGTACTGGAATACACCGGTTGGAATCCAACATTCGTTGCATCATCGGCAGGACTGAGTTCCGGGTGAGCAATGCTCCAAAATGCGCCGTTTAATCTTGGTCGCCCAAATATCCGGTATTTTTTACCCGGAACAAGGCTGGGTTTTATCCAACGCCATCCCTGAAACCATACCAACTGAAGGCTTCCAGTATCGTCAGTAAATCTGCATTGAAGGCGCTTGGATCTTCCAACACCGAGTTCTTGAATCGAATCAATGAAACCCACCAATTGCACATAGCCTTCCGACTCAGGTATGGAACGACAGAACATTATTTTGGATCGATCAATATATCGGAAAGGGAAATGCTGTAGCATGTCCCAATAAGTTTCAATGTTGAGTTCTTTCTTGAGTAAGGCGGCTTTTTCCGGACCAATGCCTTTAAGATAAGCAATGGGGGTATGTAGTGCTTCAACCATATACCCCAGGGACTATTGCCAGATTCCCATGTTATTGAATTTCTCGATGCGCTGCGCAATGCGCTTTTCCGGGCTGATGGCGTCGAGTTCCTTGAGGTATGTTACTATGGATTGTTTGACCGATTGGAATATTTCCTCATGATTTCGGTGGGCTCCATCCATCGGTTCTTGGATGATATCGTCTACCAAACCAAAGCCTTTCATGTCCTGCGGGGTAAGCTTTAAGGCGCTAGCGGCTTTCTCCTTGTGTTCCCAAGATCGCCATAGAATCGAGGAACAACTTTCAGGAGAAATAACCGAATACCAGGTGTTTTCGAGCATAACTACTTTATCACCCACCCCAATTCCCAAGGCACCACCCGAAGCTCCTTCACCGATGATTATACAAATTACAGGAACCTTTAGACGCATCATTTCATAAATGTTCCGCGCAATAGCCTCTCCTTGTCCGCGCTCCTCGGCTTCGAGACCAGGAAAAGCCCCAGGCGTATCGATGAACGTAACGATGGGTTTATTAAACTTTTCTGCCAAGTGCATCAAGCGTAAAGCTTTTCGATATCCTTCGGGATTCGGCATACCGAAATTGCGGTATTGACGCATTTTTGTGTTAATTCCTTTCTGCTGACCAATAAACATCACCGAACGGCCCTCCAACATTCCAAAACCCCCCACCATCGCCTTGTCGTCTTTCACATTTCGATCGCCGTGCAGTTCCATAAAAGTGGATTCAGTAAGCGCATTGATGTAGGCCAAGGTGTAAGGTCGGTCTGGGTGACGAGAAAGCTGTACACGTTGCCAAGGGCTCAGTTGGGAAAAAAGTGCTTGCGCCGTTTCTTGGTATTTTTGTTCTAGGGCAATAATTTTATCCGACATATCCACATGGGTCGATTTTCCAATCTGTTCTGTTTGTTGTATTTGTTCCTGAAGTTCTTTTAAAGGGGCCTCGAAATCTAAATAATGGCTCATATGCTCGCTACTAGTGAAACAAAAGTAAAAAATTATACGGGTTCTCGTATTTTTGTTCCCATGATCGTTTACCCCAATGCAAAAATCAACCTAGGTTTGCGCGTACTTAGCAAGCGCAGTGATGGGTACCATGAGCTTCAAACGGTCATGCTTCCCATTCCTTTAGTTGATATTTTGGAGATTTCACACGCTGATCGTTTTGAGGTGTATTCTTCAGGATTACCTATTCCACAGGACGGAACGCCTGGTTTGGTTGAAAAAGCCTATAAGCTCATGCAAAAAAAGCATGACATCGGACCCGTGCGTTTTCATTTACGGAAGCAAATCCCGATAGGTGCAGGCTTGGGGGGCGGATCCTCGGATGCAGCTTTTACCTTGAAGTTACTCAACCAATGGTTTAATATCGGTTTGAGCGTGGAGGATTTGGAACAGATGGCTGCACAACTGGGCAGCGATTGTGCGTTTTTTGTAAAGAATGTACCTGCTTTTTGCACCGGCAGGGGAGAGGTCTTGGAGCCCTTAGAGTTTGATGGAAAAGAAATTTATATGGCACTATACAATCCAGGAATTCATGTGAGTACCTCAATGGCGTACAGCCTAGTTGAGCCCAAGGAAACGCCACTGCTGTCGCGAGACCTCGGTAATCAAAAGTTATGGCAAGAAAACTACCCGAACGATTTCGAATTACCCATGGGCGAGCGGTTTCCGGAAATTCAACAAGGAATCGAAGCCTTGAAGGACCTCGGTGCGTTTTATGCCGCAATGTCTGGAAGCGGTTCTTCTTATTATGGTTTTTTTGAGGGCGTAAATGACACACTACCCGAGGCGGGATTGATGTATTTTGGCAAGATTCAACCTTTAAAAAGAGAGAAATAAAGTAAAAGAAGTTCTTGGAGAGTTCAATATTCTGGCTATATTTGGTTGATTATTATTTATTCACTTAAACTATTTTTTATGAAAATTATTTTTACGTTTTTATCAGCATTGTTTATTGGTGTCAGCCTAACTGCTCAAGTAGCTGTAACTTTTGAAGTGGACGCTTCCGCCTATGTTGCAGGAGGTGCTACCATTGATCCAAGTGGGATTCGAATTGCAGGGAATTTTTCTACGCGTCAAGGAACTGTCAGTGGAGCAGCCATGGGAGAGTGGTCGCCAATAAGCGGAACCGCTGCCATGACGAATATGGGGGGGAATATTTGGAAAGTGGTCGTTACCTTCCCGAATGCTTCTAAAGGATTGACCTTGAATTACCTTTTCGTTAACGGTAACTGGGGAATGCAAGAAGGAACCGCAGGGACAAGCACCATTCTTTCAGGCGGTTGCGGTGAAACCCTTACCGTACAGGGTACACCATTAACGGTAAGAAAATATACCATTCCTCAAACGGCTACGACCAAGCATGTATGTTGGGATAAATGTCTTTATGCTTGCAACGGAAGTGCGGCCTCCGTGGAGGATCAAGCAATTGCAGGATTATCCGTGAGCCCAAATCCGATGACGGATGCAGCGGTATTTAACTTTTCTACAGCCTTGCCTGAAGTAACCATTACCTTGATGGATTTAACGGGAAAAGTAGTAGCTACGAAAGCCGTGGCTACGCAAGCAGAAAACACCGTTGAGATCTCTACAGCTCATTTGTTGACTGGATCTTATCTTTACCAAATCGCAGCAGGTTCTGAAGTGTTCACAGGATTGGTTGTTAAACAATAAGAAAATTTCAGTCTTACGAAAGTCCACTCCTCGGGGTGGACTTTTTTATGCAATTTATTTTCGGCTTTTAACCCTAAAAATCAAAGCCCATAAACCCATAAGGGTCAATCCGATAACAGCAACCCATCCTAAATAATCGCCGTGCTGAGCATAAAAGGTATAGCCATCAAGCAACGGTACATAAGCTATGAGGGTACCTTTTTTACCATAGGATAACTGATTCAAACACGTACCGTCCAGCGCCCATACCGAACTGATGCCCGTGTTACCCGAGCGTACCACATATTTTCGGGTTTCAATAGCTCTCAAAGCTGCGAAGGAGTTGTGTTGTCGGTGTCCTGGGGTGTTTCCCCACCAACCATCGTTCGTCATTACTACCAAGAGCTGGGCTCCTTTCATACATTGTTTCCCCACGAAACTTCCATAAATAGACTCGTAGCAAATGATGGGTGCATAGACTTTGGCGCCTTGTTTAAACACTTTGGGTTCGTTTTCAACGCCTAGGGAGCCCGAGGCCCCGCCGTTTCCAAGGGTGAGCGTCCCTAAAAAAGGAAACCATTGGATAAAAGGAATCGATTCTGTCCCGGGAACCAGTTTCGATTTATGAATGAAAAGTGCTTGGTCGTTGGAATAAAACAACGAGGTGTTATACGTTTCGTAGAATCCTCCATTGGGTAACGGCAGCGAAGCGGAGGAATGCTTGTTATCGAAAATTTTTGCCGTCGATGCACCAATCAACACCGTAATATTCGAATCGTTACAGGCCTTCGCGAGCACTTGGTAGCTCTGGGTGGTTTTAAAGTCGGATTCAACAAATAGCTCCTGAATGGCCGTTTCGGGTCCCACGACCAAACTTTGATTTGTTAAGTTTGGTTTTGCCATGGTAACCATTTCATTCAATTGATCGATGGGATCCGTGGTGAATTTCACAAGAAATGGATCCAAATTGGGCTGTAATAACACTACATGCTGCAACGGTTTTTTTGGGTGATTATTGGCAGGATGTATGGCCACACTGAGAATCCAAGGTGTGACGAGCAAACTAAGGACGACAATTCCTGCGCCCCAAGCCTTTCGTGAGGAAAGCACCAATGTGCCAAAAACACTTACCGCCATCACCCAAAAACTTCCTCCTAAAATCCCCGTGTATTCGTACCACTGTACCCACGAGGTTCGAATGGCAAAGAAATTTCCCATGGTAAGCCATGGCCAAGACAATTCCCAATTCAAATGAAAAAACTCGAAGGAAATCCAAGCAAGACTCATGCCTCCTAAAAACAACGCCTTATGGAGGGATTTAAAAAAGTAAAATGCAAGCGACAAACCACCGGCCATGAGTAGGCTGTTGGTAGCAAAAGCCATAATTGCCCCACTTTGCGTAGAATTCCATATCCACCACGTGGTGCCTACATTGAAAAGAAGCATGGTTCCATAGGCAAAACCGAAAAACTTCAAGGCGCCGCGCTTATTATTCTGAAGATTCAGCGCGACAAACCACAGGGGAATCCACGCTACAAAGATCAAAGGGGTGAGACTTCCCGAATAAGGGAAAGCAAAAACAAGCAAGGCACTGCTGAGGACGCTAAGTAGAAAGTTGTTTTTGAGCAAGTGCATCATAGCCAGGTGTTAGCAAAAATAAAAAAGCCTTTCCGTAAAGAAAAGGCTTTCAATATCGAATAATCGTTTATTTATGCGTTTTCGAAAGGAACCACCGAAACGAAAGAACGGTTGTCTTTTTTCTTACGAAATTCCACTAAACCATCGGTTAACGCAAAAAGTGTATGATCTTTACCGATCCCTACGTTGTTGCCTGGGTGGTGTTGCGTTCCGCGTTGGCGAACAATGATATTGCCTGAAATGGCTGCTTGACCACCGAATATTTTAACACCAAGACGCTTGCTGTGCGACTCTCTACCGTTTTTCGAACTACCGACTCCTTTTTTGTGTGCCATGACTTAAAAAGTTTTACTGTTAGGATTGAATGTTAGTTATTTTCAAAGCAGTGAATTGCTGTCGATGGCCATTTTTAACCACATAGCCCTTTCTGCGCTTTTTCTTGAATACGATCACTTTGTCGCCTTTGACATGATCTAAAACTTCTGCGGTGATTTCAGCACCTGCTATAGCCGGGGCGCCAAGGGTTACTTTTCCATCGTTTTCTACCAACAACACTTGGTCGAAGGTAATTTGGGTACCCGTTTCAGCGGATAAACGATGTACAAATACCTTTTGGTCTTTTTGCACTTTGAATTGCTGCCCTGCTATCTCTACGATTGCATACATGACATTGAATTTTGAAATTGGTCGGCAAAGATACGATTCCTTATTGAAAATAAAAACTAATTCGTCTTATTTCGAGACATTCCTAACAGGCGGTCGTGAAAATTCACCAAAAACACCCCGATGAGTAGGATGATCATCGAGGCGAATTGCCCTAAACTCAAAGATTCACCCCGAATACTGCCGAAAATAACGGCAAAGAAGGGAATTAAATACGTCACGGAGCTAGCGAAAATGGCCGAGGTGAGTTTAATTAAACGGTTGAAATAAATATTGGACAGAGCGCTTCCAACACCCCCGAGTATAAGCACATAGAGAAAGGCTTCCCATCCATACGGGTTTTTTAGGAAGACGTCTGCGCTTCTTTCCAAGAAAAAGGAACCAGCAGCGAGCGGCAAGACACTTAATAAGCCAAGGGAAGTTACAAGCATGGGGCTCACTTCGCTGAGTTTGTTTTTTATAGTATTTACACTGATTCCGTAGAGTAAGGTTGCGAAAATGACCGCGGCAATATGACTCCATTGCACGTTTGAGGATACTTCGGCACCGGAGGAAAGCAAAAAAATCACACCAACAGTACTAATCAAAATTCCGAGAATTTGGAGCACATGTATTTTGGTCTTGAAGAGAAGTACCGCTATTAACACGGTAAAAATAGGGGTCATACTGTTTAGTATTCCCGAAATACCTCCACTCAAAGCCGTGTTGGCATAGGTGAATAAAAAAGAAGGCACAAAATTTCCACAAAGTCCCACAATAAGAAAATAAGGGCCAAGAGGTCCAAACAATAAGCGAAATTTTGGCATCGAGAAAGGAAGCAATATCAAGGCCGCGATCAACATTCGCATTCCTGCCACTTGAATATGGCTGAACGCTGTAACTCCGGGACGAGGCATCATCCCCAGTTTCATGAAGAAAAAAGAGCTTCCCCAAACAGCGCCCAACACGATTAATAGAATGGTAGCCGTGGTTTTTTTCGACATAGTCAAAGGTAGTGTTAATATAGTTACCACATT
>RFQF01000191.1 GCA_009925805.1 Flavobacteriia bacterium
TTTCTTCCTGCAAATCAAAGGGGGGAATGTATAAATCAAAGGAAAGCACGTAGGCAAAGGATATTTGCACGGCAAGAGCGCATATCGAAGGGCTCCAAAGATTACGTTCCGTATCCCGAAATAATGCGGCAAGTTGCGTTCTTCCTTCCACGAAAAAATGACGGTCTTTGTTGAGGAAAATTCGAGAAATCAAGTAACCTGAGTCCGAAAGACGATTTTGTATCAAGGATTCAGCAAGAAAATTGTAAACATAGATGATCCCAAAATAGCCGTGACGTTCCTCGCTTTGAAAATAAGCTGTTCCCCAGAGCGGATTGTTGTCCGGCAATCGAAACACGTTTTGATGCAAGGAGAACACCAACACATCGCTGCCAATGTATACATGGATTTCATAATCTCCCCGTTCCTTGAAATATAAACGTACCCGGTCGTCGTGAACCAAAGTGCGTAACGCCTCCAATTCCAACTTAATTTGTGCTTTTAATTCGTTAAAAATCACCACCGATTCATGCGCAATGTCTTGTTTTAACGCTGATTTATTCAGCAACAGTTGGGTGAGATGGTTTCGGTTTTGAGCGATTGGATCCGTGGATTCTTGTTCTTCCATGAGTAAAGTGATTTTACCAAAAATAAAGAAACTTTTCCTAACTTCACGCTTGCGATGAAATGGGGGTTCTTTGGGTATGTTCTGAAAACTTTTTTCCTGCTGTTTCTCTCGCTCGCGTTGTTGCGTCTGCAGTTTCTATTGGTAAACCATACCTACTTGACGTGGAATCTATTGGATTTATGGATGGGTTTGCGGTTCGACCTCAGTTTAGTCGGATACCTCGCGTTTTTCACCCTTCCTTTATATTACTTGATTTCATGGATTAAGGATCGAAAAATTCACAATACGCTTTTTTTCATCCTCAGCACCCTCTTATTCTTGCTCTGCCTGCTTCCGGAATGTTGGGACCTCGTATATTTTCAATACACGCTTAAGCGGTCTTCTTTTGACTTATATCGCTTCTTTACTTCCGGAGAAGATCAACAAATGTTGGGGCCGATGCTGCGGCGTTTTTGGTATGTTCCCTTCTTGTGCGTCGCTTGGCTTGGTGCTTTTTTCTGGCACATGAGGCTTCTCCAACGTCGAATGGATTCTGAAGGCAATCATTCCCGGTATAGCTTTGGTTTTGCCATGGCTTTTGCGCTTTCCTTTCTGATGGCAAGAAACAGTTTTGGCCCGAAACCTTTAGGCGTTTTAGATGCTACCGTTTTCGGAGATCCCGCCAGATCGCAACTCCGACTGAATTCGCCCTTTGTTGTGCTGAAGACACTGCATAACGCCCCGTTGCCGGATAGGCAATACATGCATGACGAAGCATCAAAACGCTGGTTCAACCCTCACTTTTCCTACCATTCTTCCAACCCGGAAAAAAAGCCAAATGTCGTTTTTATCATTTTGGAGAGTTTTGGTACCCAGCAACTGGGAAAATCGTCGAACCAAATCGCAATCACTCCCTTTTTGGATTCGCTTCTCCACCAAGATTCCAACACCGTTGCTTGTCAAGGATTGGCAAACGGTAAAACCTCCATCGAATGTCTACCTGCCCTATTCTCCGGAATCCCTTCCCTACTCGAAGTTCCTTTTGTTTTAAGTAATTTCAGCACCAACCGCTTGAATGCCTTTCCTGCACTTGCCCAATCGAAGGGTTATCAAACCCTGTTTTTTCACGGTGCTGAGGCTGGATCGATGCGCTTTCAGGCTACGGCACATCAATTGGGCTTTCAGCACACCTTTTTCAAACATGATCTCCATGCGTCTTCCGATTTAACGGGATCTTGGGGGTATCATGATGAGGTCGTTTTTGATGCGATGATACATACGCTTAACACAACGGCTCCACCGTTTTTGAGCGCCATATTCACGTTGTCGTCGCACGAACCGTACGATATTCCCCAACAACGTCGCAACAAGTATCCGCAACTTACCCGGGAGCAGGCCGCGTATCGCTATACGGACGATTGTTTGCGCACCTTTTTCAACCGTTCGAAACGCCAAAAATGGTATAAAAACACCGTATTTGTGCTTACGGCGGATCACACTCCGGTGCATTTATCTTCCAAAGGATATCGATTTCGGTATTATTATGAAGTTCCCATCGCCGTGGTGAATTTACCCACCCGAGCTAATGCTCCGCAAGAACACCTTGAAATTGTTCCTTGGTTAATCAAGCAATGGAATTGGGACGTGAACTGGTACGGCTACGGAAATGGGGACAACCCCGATAAAATTCGGTATTTAAATGGGATTTACCACGTGTGGAATCCCCACTATCATTTACAATTCAACGAACAAACTGCGCAATGGAAGGTCGTTTATGCAACAAATACCGATACCAACTCCTTGGATCGTGCCAAAAAACGCTTTCTTGCCCTCCTGCAACGCTATCGGCATGACTTACGCTATAATGCCCTTGGAATGTAACCAATGAAAAAGGGAACGTTTCGGCTGTAAACTACGTCGCCTATTCCCAATGCTATCCAAATTTATCTCGTATGCGTCTGATTTGTTTAGCCCTGAGCTTCTTTTTTGGTGCACTCCAAGCCCAAAAAAACCTTCCTTATTTTGTTCCAAAATCTGAGACTGTTGCTTTCAAACAGGCCTATATTCTTCGCGACGATGAAGAATGTCTGGAAATATTGCGTTTAAACGAATCTCGATACGAATGGATTCGCTATCCAAAAAACGATAGTGGCCTTTGTGCTGTGCATTGCGAAGCTGCATTTTATGCAGCGAAAAAAAACCGCTTAATTTTCGCGAGTACGGTGGAAGAAGATATCGTAAAAAATGATAGCCTTTGCTTCGCAGTTGTCGGGAAGGAATCTTCCGCAGCCGGGGATGCTATGAGCGCTTTATACTTCAAAAAGAACCTATTTTACGCGAGTCGCCTTCACGCTTTTTTCAAGGTTCATCCGGTACTTGTTCCT